>JBPCVD010000645.1:0-3961 GCA_051010815.1 Rubripirellula sp. | reverse complement strand
AGTCAGGAAGACTGGATTCCAACCAGCGATCTCGTGTTTCCGGAACACGCGGAACGCCAGACCCGGTTCTCAATGAACGCTGGCACATCCTGATCACCAAGCGCCCAGCGGGAGTCGAACCCGCACTTCCGCCATGGCAAGGCAGTAGGCTGCCACTACATCATGGGCGCATCAATGCATCACAACCAAATTGTCAAAGATCAAATCGAGAGCACTGAGCCGGAATTGAACCCGCATCACCTCGTTACGACGGAGGTATCTTTCCGTTAGAAGATCAGTGCTTGTTTTTAAGTAGGACCGCAGGGATTCGAACCCTGACCCTCCGGTTAAGAGCCGGAGATGCCACCGATAACACTTCAGTCCTGTCGCGTTGGCTTATTGTTCTTTCACGTGTCGATCGGCGCGAAAGGAATCGAACCTTTCACCTTCGTCTTATAAGGACGCCGCTCTCACCAATGAGCTTCGCGCCGTGGGATTTCGTCGTTCTGCTTGCCGCGATCATCACAGTGGTCGCTCGGTCGATGCTGTTTCTCGAACTCTCACGGAGCGTCATGTGCCGTCACCGAAATCAGTGGTAGCCCCGAGGATCGAACTCAGCGCAACCCGCGTATCAGGCGGGTTTGGGCGACCAGCCCCCGACTACCTTTCCTGTCACGGCCCATGAATCTGCGAACCATTGCCAAGGACCACGCTCGCTGATTCCGGCGGCGCGTATCTTCTCCGCAAGTGGGCCGGGAGGCGCTCGAATCCTCGTCTGCGGTGCTTCAAACCGCCGCTAGACCATCTCAGCTACCAGCCCTCAAACTTTGCTTGGGCACAAAAAAAGCCCGGTGTCTGCATGACACCGGGCCTTCTTGAAAGGCTTCCAAGAAAACAGATGTCACATGTTCATGCCGCAGGCATTCAACGCATGATTCAGCGGTTCACCGCCGAAGAGCGTGCCTTCGCATATCTGATCGAGTCGGCTGGATTGGTTCGATAACATGGAACTTGCTTTCGCTTGTCAGGCGTTGATGGGTCGTGTTCAGATAGATAGACGCAGTTCGAACGATCGGGTTCGCTCGAAATCTATCTTGCACACAACTACGATGCGCAGAGACGGTTGTTTATTCCGCGAGTTCTCGAAAAACGAAGAGAACGTTCGGCGAACTGGACGCTTCCACGATGGCGATCGGCGGACTCGAATGGCAGCCAGCCGACTCGCGGAAGAGAGACACGAAGACCTCAAGATGGTATCCGCACCAACTGGCACGCCCTAATACTCGAGCGGCTTGCGTCCACGAGGCGCACTGCGCCCGGATGTCTTCAAACGCTCGAGCAGCCCTTGCATCTCCTTCCGTTTCGCTTCCTCTGTGAAGAACAGATTCGTTCTTTCACCAGGATCTGCCTCGAGATCATAGAGTTGACCGGTCGCATCGGGTGCAAGCTCAACAAGTTCGTAATCCTTCATGAACCCTTTGCTGTAGTTGTTCCCACCGGAGCCCATGTGATCCAAGTATTTCCATTGACCTTTACGAACTTGAAATTCGCCACGAAAACTCTGGGTCAAAAGATGAGGGCGAATTGATTCCTCCTCCTTCTGGACTCCCAACATCGTCGGCAGTATGTCAAAACTATCGACTGCCGAGTCATCGGGTAATTCGTATCCAACAACGGACGCAAGCGTGGCAAAGATGTCCGTCGTGTTGGTCAATTGCGTCGATACGAGCCCGGCTGGAATGCGTCCTGGCCACCTGGCGATGAATGGCACTCGATGCCCACCCTCCCAGCCGTCGCGTTTCATGCCACGCCATCCACCGGATGCATCATGTTGATGATCTCGCCGCATCCAATCGACGTGGAGAGTCTCAGCGCCGTTGTCGGAATTGAATAGAACGAGTGTGTTGTCGTCGATTCCGAGCTCATCAACCAAGTCCAGAACGCGGCCAACCAAAGCATCGAGCTCCCAGACAAAGTCGCCGCGAGGCCCAGCCTTGGTCGCACCCTCAAACTCGTCTGCCGGGAGCACTGGCGCGTGAGCGATTTGTGTGGACAGAACGGCGAAGAAGGGACGATCGGGCGTTTGCATTCGGTGCTGTGTGATGAAGGCCTTCGTCTTGTCAAAAAACAACAAGTCGGCGTTCATGAAGTCGTAACCAGGTGACATCCAGCCCTCGTCGTTGTCCCACCGCCACTTCCCACCTGGATTCGGCAGATTGTCTCGCTTGTGACGCTCGCTAGCTGGCACTGCCACGTCGCCGTTCTCTATGTAGATGTAAAGCGGATCTGTATTGGGGCAATTGGGCGTCACGAAGGACTCATCAAAGCCACGCTCGTTGGGACCATCGATCAACGGCGTGCTCTTTTCGTAATCGATCAGCAACGAGTTCTTGAAGCCTCCGCCAAGTCGCTTGTTGTCCTTGTCAAACCAACTCAGACCCACATGCCACTTGCCGAAGACGCCTGTCCGATAGCCCATCTCGCCCAACATCTGCGCTACCGTCAGCGTGCCTGGCTTCAGGTAGCTTGGTCCCCCCGGGCCCTCGAACGCACCGCCGCCACGGCCTGTCGAGCGATAAATTTGCTGCCCGGAGAACAGCCCATAGCGAGAAGGGGAGCAGATCGTTGATGGACTATGAGCATCCGTAAACTGAATGCCCTCCTTCGCCATTTGATCCAATCGAGGTGTCTCGTAGGCGCTCTCGGCGTTGTAGCACGAGAGGTCTCCGAAACCGAGATCATCGGCATAGATGATGATGATGTTGGGCTTGTCGCCAAACGCATGCAGCGACATTCCAAGGGACAGCACCATGCCAAGGGACAGTGCCATTGCAGCAATCATCGAACGGAAAACTTGTGGTGAGCACTTCATCTTGTTGCGTCTCGTTTGACCAGAATGCTTGGAATGCTTTGTTGAAATCGTCGCAGCGACGACGAAGAATCACTGAAAGAACTTCGCCTCGCGGGGCTGCACGCCCAGCTTTTCATAGTTGAATCCCGCTTTCATCGGATGGTACGGTTCAATCGGCTCGACCGAACGCTCGGTATCGATCGAGGCCTCCATCCCCAATCCCCAGTACACCGCGTTGACCGTCATTCTTCGGACGCCGTCGTTTTGAAAATCTTCGGCTGACCCCATCGTGAAATGGAAAATCTTTGACGGTTTACCCTGATCGCCAGTCCATACTTTCGTCCAGGCGACCGGCAGCGGTTCCTTGTCATCATTGGGAGGTGCGTCGGGTTGGAGATTGATCAACGGCTGCCCCATGACCAGCGCCGTGCAGTCGACAGGAAACGGAAATCGATCGTTGTGACAGCGGTAGACATCCGACGTTCCCCAGATGTCCTTCACTCCACTTAGGATTGGATGTGCTTCGTTCCCCTCGACAACAATTCCGCGCGTCGATTCGCGATGCCAGCCACCGTGGTGCCCCATGAAAGTTCCACCAAGCAGCTCCCGCAACGGAACCGTCATCCCACCCTTGCGATACCGTTTCCCTCCCTGGAAGCCGTGGTTAGTCGTGCGAAGTGCAATCAGCGGTTTTCCCGAATCAAAGTAGTCGTGGAAATGCTGCATCTGATCATCCGTTAGCTTCATGAATCGAGACAGCAAGATGACGCAATCGGCATCGGCGAGATATTCCAATCCAGGAATGCGATGATGTTTCGACTTGTCTTTCGGCGGCGCAGGTAGAGTCGGGTCCACCTGACCTTTTTCGTTGACAGAAAAGAGCACCGTGCAATCAAAGCCATGAAGTGAGGACAATACCTTTGCCAACATCGGCAGTGACTGCTCACTTCGATACTCCTGATCCGCAGCAATCAGCACGATGTGCTTGCCCGTGCCTGGCCCATTTTCCCCCGCGAATGTTAGCCACAGGCCGCTCGCCGGCACGGGGTGTTTGCCGGTCAACTGCTCCGTCGATTCTGCAAAGGTGGTCGGCGACAAAGCCCAAAGACAACCCGACATCAGAAGCAAGCA
>JBPCVD010000644.1:0-7536 GCA_051010815.1 Rubripirellula sp. | reverse complement strand
CCCACGCTGGGTGGTCAAACCGGCTTGAACTGCGCGATGGATTTGGAAGCGCATGGAGTTCTGGAGAAGTACGGCGTTGAGATGATTGGGGCCAACGCCGCAGTCATTGCGAAAGCGGAAGAACGCGAACAGTTCAAAGCTGCGATGCACAAGATTGGACTGGACGTCTGCAACGGACATACAGTCAAGACGCTCGAACATGCGCGAGAAGCATTGCAAGATGTCGGACTTCCGGCCGTCGTGCGACCTAGTTTTACGATGGGCGGAAGCGGCTCTGCGATTGCCTACAACAAGGATGACTTTGACGCGCTGGTTCAAAATGGACTTGACCAGTCGCCTGTGACCGAAGTTTTGATTGAAGAATCAATCATCGGTTGGAAAGAGTATGAGATGGAGGTGATGCGCGATAAAGATGACAACGTGGTCATCATCTGCAGCATCGAAAACTTCGACGCCATGGGCGTGCACACTGGCGACTCGATCACCGTCGCCCCAGCCCAGACGCTGACCGACAAAGAGTATCAGCGAATGCGTGATGCGTCGTTGGCTGTGATTCGCGAGATCGGTGTCGAGACCGGAGGTAGCAATATTCAATTTGCGATCGAGCCGACGACCGGCCGTATGATCGTGATTGAAATGAATCCGCGAGTCAGTCGATCCAGTGCTCTGGCAAGTAAGGCGACTGGATTCCCAATCGCGAAGATCGCGGCGAAGTTGGCGGTGGGATACCGGTTGTGGGAATTGCCCAACGACATCACGCAAAAGACGAAGGCATGCTTTGAGCCGACGATCGACTACGTCGTGACAAAGATGCCGCGCTTCGCATTCGAGAAGTTTCCCGAGGCCGACGCGACACTGACGACGCAGATGAAGAGCGTGGGTGAAACGATGGCGATTGGCCGCACGTTTCGCGAGTCGATGCAGAAGGCTCTTCGCGGCCTGGAGGTGGGTGCATTTGGACTTGGCTGCGATAACCGCGATGCATGGGGCGGCGAGTCGCAGCCCGACATGGACGAGATCACGGCGAAACTGAGTACTCCCGGAGCAGAACGTATCTTCTACATTCGCTATGCCATGAAGGCGGGAATGTCGATTGATCAGATCTTCTCCCTGACGAACATCGATGTTTGGTTTCTCGATCATCTCTCTCAGATCGTCGAGGAAGAGAATCGTTTGTTGAAAATCGGCTCCCTCGAGCAGTTGTCAAAACAAGATATGTGGGAGGCGAAGCGGAACGGGTTCTCGGATCGGCAACTCGCGTCGATCTGCTCGACCACAGAAACCAAAGTCCGCGCACGGCGACTCGAATTAGGGGTTCGCCCTGTATTCAAGAGTGTCGACACGTGCGCGGCTGAGTTCGAAGCCTACACGCCGTACTACTACAGCACGTATGAAGTGGAGGATGAACTCCCGGCAAAGTCTGATAAGAAGCGGGTCGTAATCCTTGGTGGAGGCCCGAATCGGATCGGGCAGGGAATTGAGTTTGATTATTGCTGCTGCCATGCCAGTTTTGCGCTTCGCGAAATCGGAATTGAGAGCGTCATGGTGAACAGCAATCCCGAGACGGTCAGTACGGATTACGACACGTCGGACATGTTGTTCTTCGAACCGTTGACCATTGAGGATGTGTTGAACATTTGCGACGCGATTCAACCGGATGGTGTGATCGCGCAATTTGGTGGCCAAACGCCTCTGAATCTTGCACGTGGATTGACCGAGGCGGGCGTTCCCATCATTGGGACTAGCGTCGATACGATCGAGGCCGCGGAAGATCGTGAGTTATTCCAACGGTTGATCGACGAACTTGGTTTGCGGCAGCCGCCGAGCGGGATTGCACGCAACATGAATGAGGCGCGTATCGAGGCCAAAGCGATTGGTTTCCCCGCGCTGGTTCGACCAAGTTTCGTGCTTGGCGGGCGTGCCATGGAGATCTGCTACGACCAGGCTCAGTTCGATCGCTATGTTGCCGAAGCGTTTGTTGTCGCCGATGGACAGCCCGTGCTGATCGACCGTTTTCTAGAGGACGCGACGGAAGTCGATGTCGATGCGATCGCCGATGGAACCGATTGTGTCATCATGGGCATCATGGAACATATCGAGGAAGCAGGCGTCCACTCCGGCGATTCCGCATGTGCGATTCCTCCGTTCAGTCTGACTCAGCCTGTGTTAAGTGAGATTCGTGAAGCAACGAACAGGTTGGCGAAACGTCTGAACGTCATCGGTTTGATGAATATTCAATTCGCCATCAAGAACGAAGAGTCGGGACTCACGTTGTACGTGTTGGAGGTCAATCCTCGCGCGAGTCGAACGGCTCCATTCGTGGCCAAGGCAACAGGGGTTCCGGTTGCAAATATTGCGACCAAAGTCATGTCTGGCATCTCGTTAAAAGAGCAGGGCATCACCGAAGAGCCGATTCCACGGCATGTGTCGATCAAAGAAAGTGTCTTTCCGTTTCGCAAGTTTGCCGGCGTCGACATCGTGCTTGGCCCAGAGATGCGAAGTACCGGAGAGGTGATGGGAGTCAGCGACAAGTTTTCATTGGCATTTGCCAAGAGCCAAATTGCGGCGGGAAGTGTGTTGCCGGAGTCTGGGAATATCTTCATCAGCCTGACGTCCCGACACAAAGATGCGGCAACGGCCATCGGAAAGGAGTTGCAGGAGTTGGGATTCGAGATTCTGGCGACGTCGGGGACCGCGGCGCGGCTGGAAGAAGGCGGTGTCAAGGTGACACGGGTCAAGAAGATTGCCGAGGGACATCCGAACCTAATTGATTATCTGAAGAACGATGATGTGCAGCTGATCCTCAACACACCGAGTGGAAAAGGTGCTCGCACGGATGAGGGGCGGATTCGTGCATCCGCGGTTCAGCATGGTGTTCCTTGCATCACAACGCTTGCCGCGGCAGAGGCAGCGGTGCGGGCGATGCGGGCGACTCGAGAAGCACCGATGGAGGTAGAGTCGCTCCAAAGTCGTTATGCCAGGTCGTTGTAAGACAACGCAAGCCAAGAAAGAAAAAGGGGAGTTCCCACGAGTGGGGCAGCAACCCGTAGGAACTCAACACTGCGGAAAGATGGGGCAGTACCTTTCCGCGTGTTTGGCAACTTCAAAGACGTGCCTCATTTCCTGTGCTAACAATGTCGGTCATGCAGTCAAATCGCACCGTTTTCTCTCCCGAACTTCGATAACGAAATGTCGAAAGTGATCGTAAATCCGTTTTTGTCCGCCAACTCATCACTTGGTCTGGGTGGATCCGATGAACGCTGAAGACCGCAACGAGACGGGTTCCGCCGCTCAGTCGGGGGCCTTCGATCCCTCTCGTCTGAAACTCCTGGTGGTCGACAATGAGGCAGCCCATGCACGTGCGATGACGGAGAGCCTTGAAAAGGTTGGATACAACTGCGAAGTCGCCACCAGTGGACCTGAGGCTGCTCGGCTGATTGAGTTGGAGACCTACGACGTCATCATCACGGATATGGTGATGAATGATGTCGACGGGATGAAGATCCTGAAGCTTGCGCGTGAACGGTTACCCGACTGCGAAGTCGTCATGGTCACCGGGCATGCCACCGTGCCAGTCGCTGTTGAAGCGATGCAGCAAGGCGCTTTCAATTTCTTGGAAAAGCCGATCACGCCCAATCGTTTAAGGGCCATTGCGGAGAAGGCGGCGGAGGCGGTGCTGCTCAAACGCGAAAACACGGAGTTGTTGCAGCGACTCGACGAGCGATTTGGCTTTGAAGGAATCATTTATGTCAGCAAGAAGATGCAGGCGGTCATTGATCGTTTGCGTCGCATCGCGGCGACCGACGCGACCGTGCTGATTACTGGCGAGAACGGGACTGGAAAAGAAATCATCGCGCAAGCGATTCATCAAAACAGCCCTCGACGCAACAAGCGAATGGTCGCGATCAACACTGGCGCGATCGCCGAGAACCTTGTCGAGAGTGAGTTGTTCGGACACGTGAAAGGTTCTTTCACGGGAGCGGTTTCGGATCGTGAGGGGGCGTTTCAGTACGCCAATGGCGGAACCCTCTTCTTGGATGAAGTGGGTGACATGCCCGCCGCCACGCAGATCAAACTGCTCCGGGTGTTGGAAGAGAATCAAATCACGCGAGTCGGTGATAACAAAGCGATCAAGGTGAATGTTCGCTTAATCTCGGCAACCAATCGGCCACTGACGGATATGATCGACGCCGGAACGTTCCGGAAGGACCTATACCATCGCTTAAAAGTTGTGACGATCGAACTTCCGGCTCTGCGAGACCGGTTGGAGGACGTCGTGCCATTGATGGATCACTTCCGCAAGGTCTTCCTGCGTCGACATGACAAACCTGCCGCGCACTTCACGCCTGCGGTCACGAAGCGATTCTTCTCGTACGACTGGCCTGGCAACGTGCGTGAACTCCGAAACTTCGTCGAGACGATGGTTGTTCTCGATACTGACGGAAAGTTGGACCTGGACGACTTGCCTCCAGAGCTGGTCGATGAGTCCAGTGAAGAAGCGGTTGAGCCCGCGATGCTGATCGAAGGTGATTCCAACTTGATCGGACAGCCTCTCAGCTTGATCGAGCGGTGGGCAATCGAGGAGACCTTGAAGCTGACGAACGACAACCGTGAAGAGGCGGCCAAAATCCTTGGCATCGGTGCCCGCACGCTTTATCGGCGACTTGATCAGTACAAGAAGGAAGAAGAGGAATAGTCCGCAAGCGGGTTCAACACTCTTCTTGGGACCCATGTACCTCGCGCGGCACGTAGCGTCCTGGTCCGTCGTTGTAGTGTTGGTCTAAGACTGCGTCGAACTCTTCGCGAGACCGAATGCGTGTCATGTCAGTGCGGACCAGCGCGTGATCTGGATGGCTTTGCGAATACTTGATGCAAAACTTTCGCATCAACAAAGGAGCACGCTGCGGAGTGTAGGTCTGTTCGCACAAGGCGAAGTGCTCCCGCATCACGTCCGCCTGCTCACCCAGCGAGGGTGGTGTCGGAAGCGGAAGCCCTTCGGAAAGCGCACGAGCTTGCTGGAAAATCCACGGGTTGCCAATCGCACCACGCGCCACGGTGACTCCATCGACACCGGTTTGCTGGATCATCTGCAGACAGTCTTCCGCCGAAAACAGGTCGCCGCTGCCGAGCACCTTGAGCCTTTCGCCAACATGACGTTTGACCTCCGCCAAGAAAGCCCAGCGACTGGCGCCGACATATCTTTGTTGGACGGTTCGGCCATGCACGGTGACGCCCGCAAGGCCGGCGCGGATCGCTCCATCAAGGATTTGAAAGAACTTGTCTCGAGACTCATTCGAGTCGTCGATCCCGCGGCGCATTTTGACGGTCACGGGCCGGTCTGCTGGGACAATGGCACGCGTTCGCGACAAGATTTCAATTGCGACGTCGGGTTGTGAAAGATGGAAGCCACCGCGGCACCGGCCGAGTACCTTCTTGACGGGGCAACCGAAGTTCACGTCGATGATGTCGAATCCTGCCTCGACCAACTTCATGGCGCCTGCAGAAAACTGTTCGGGTTCGGCTCCCATCAACTGACCGCCAACAGGATGCTCGGCCGGATGAATGTCCAAAAAGTGCTTTGTCTTTTCTCGTTTGCTCAGCGCAAGCAGAAACTGATCGAGCATCACTTCGCAGATCGAATAGCTCGCACCATGCTTTCGGGCGATGACACGCATGGGAAGGTCGCTGTAGCCTGACAATGCCGCCTGCACGATCGGAAATCCGATCGAAACGTTGCCGATTGTCAGTGGGCGAAGCACGGAAGCTGTCGACACGGGAGTGGATGGCCGGTTTGTGAAATGGGGATGACGAGTAAGCTGTGCTGCGCGTCGGTGTCGGGTAGGTTAGATGGCTCTGATGTCTGGTACACGAACGCTACAAAAAACGTCATGATGCTACGTCAAACTACCACGGCAACGATGTTTCTGGTCGTTGTCTTCAACATTGCCAGCCTGAACGCTGCTGATCCCAACATGAACATCCAAACCAACTTATTTGGCACCACTCCAGAGGGTCAAGACGTGACGAAATTCACGTTGACGAATTCTCAGGGCAATAGCGTTTCCGTGATGACCTGGGGTGCGAGTCTGTTGGACGTCAATGTCCCGGATCGCGATGGGAATCGAGCGAACGTCAACCTCTCCTTCGACGATCTCGATCCGTATCTCGATGGGCACCCATACTTCGGCAGCACCGTAGGCCGGTTCTGCAACCGAATTGCCGAGGGAAAATTCCCCATTGATGGAAAGGCCTATCAGGTGACGACCAATGCCGGTAAGCACCATATCCACGGTGGAAAGAAGAACTTTACGTATCAAAACTGGGCTGGCGAAGCCTTTGAATCAGATGATGCGGTGGGCGTGTGGTTTCGCCTCACCAGTCCCGACGGACAAGAGGGGTATCCGGGAACAGTGGAGGCGTCGGTCGAGTATGGCTGGAATGAGAACAATGAGCTGAAGATCGTTTTTCGCGCGACTACGGACGCGCCGACCCATGTGAACCTAACGAACCACAGCTACTGGAACCTCGGAGGAGCGGGCAGTGGCTCGGCGATGGACCATGTCGCCGAGATTGAAGCTGATCAGTCGCTCGATGTGGACGATGATCTGATTCCAACCGGAAAACTAAACGATGTGGCGGGCACGGTACTCGACTTTCGAACTCCCACCCCGTTGGGTGATCGCGTTGATCAGCTCACTGCGACGAAAGGTTATGACCACTGCTATGTCGTGCGTGGAACTGCGGGAGAACTTCGGGCAGCAGCGCGGGTGGTGGATCCAAAGTCTGGGAGAGTGTTGGAAATCGAGACCACGCAGCCTGGGATGCAGCTTTACACCGCCAACCACTTGCCCGGCAACGAGCGATCGAATGGGTATGGCGGGCACGAGGCGTTCTGTCTTGAGACGCAGCATTACCCGAATGCGCCAAATCGCGAATCGTTTCCCACGACTTTGTTAAGACCGGATGAGTCCTTGCAGGAAACCACGATCCATCGATTTGGTGTCGAAAACTAGTCGTCTGACCCCCAAAACCTTTCGATCTCAGCCATTGCACCACTTGAGACCAGCGCACGCCGTCCCTATCGGGATTGGCGTGTTTTTAATTGCTTTCGAGGAGTTGAGGCCGACCAGCAGAGCTGAACTGAAACTGTTTTGGAGGAGCGGTACGCGGTGAAGAACTGAATTGGAGGAGGGAACCATAGAATGCCGATACGGTATGTTGTTGACGCAAAAATATTTCAATGTTAACTAGTTCTTAATATCGAAATATTCGCTGGCGGAGATGCCATGTCGATCGACCTCGCAATCAGCATTCTCTGGACATCGTCGCTATCGGTCTTGGCTTACGTTTCTAGCCGCCAAGTCTATTCAGCAAGACGCTCCTCGGGCTCGACTTCCTTTCTGGTTTCCCTCTTTGCGACGCTCATCTTCGCATGGTGCTTTTCCGGAAGGCTCCATTGGACCAATTCACTTCCAGTGGCATCGGCGGTCTTCTGGTCCAGTCTGATGCCGATCATTTTGTGCTTCACAGCTGGCT
>JBPCVD010000643.1:0-7388 GCA_051010815.1 Rubripirellula sp. | reverse complement strand
TCCGTAGACCGATGCTCTATCCAGTTGAGCTAGGGGTGCCTGTAATTGATTGCGATTGACTCGAATGTGGCCAACCCGTCTATCCCGACCTTCGCCGTGATCGAGTGGAATTCTAGGGACATCGCCGCGAGTTGCCAAGAGAGCTAAAAAATCATCTTTGGTGGGACGCCCCCTGACAATTCTGAACGACTCGGCCCCCGCACTTGATTCCCGCTAATTCGATCCTGGCTATTTCGATCCCGCACTTGATTCCCGCTAATTCGATCCCGTTGCGGTCGATCCCCGCGAGTCCATCGCGAGCCAATGATCCGTCAGGACCGACGAAAGCTCGGCCGTTCTCCGTACGGCGGGAACGAAGCACGAAGTTTGCTGGCAAGCCTTAGGCCGCTTCGGCTTGATCCATTTCTGTGACCGTTCTCAGCGTCCAGCTGATCCCATCAATTGCCTCGTCACGAATCGCGACGGGCCGGGCCGCCCAGGCGCGATTGATCATCAAATCGATGCCGAGGTAATTCTCGTCGGCGAATTCCGTCCGCATCGCTTTGGTCAGTCGATCAGTCGTGCCCCGTCCGGGATAATTCCGACGAACCCGCAACATGGGAATCTCTTCGTACATCTCGTCAATCCAGTCGAGACAAAAATCGACCTCGTCATCACGCGCGGGATCGTACAACAACCCGGCGTCGGCGCGGCGCGGCTTGCCCTTGCTCTTCAGGTCGAAACTGCGAATGGAAACATGAATCAAATAACCCCAGCGATCCAACCCCTTGCGGATCGCACTTCGGACCTCACGCCGATAGGGCTCGTAGATCGTTTCAATCAACGCAGTGCGATCAGCCTCGGGCCAATCGCGGGTGACGGTCGGAAAGAGTTGTCGATGATGTAACGACCGAGTGACATCAATCAAATCGTTGGAGTAGGCATTCGTGATCAGCGGCACCTTCAACGCCCGTGTCATTCGCTCTGCGACGTAACGCGCGGGTTGATCCCAAGTCAGGGTTGGCGGAAGCTGTCCCGGCTTTCGTTTCCGTCGTGAACCAACGGCTGCGACCGTGGGAGAAGCCTTGATCGGTTCCTGACGAAGAAATTTTGGATGGACCCACTGCGAGGGCACTTGGTCGCCTCCGACTTCGCAGCTGATCAGGACACTCATCGAAATTCCGAAATTCAAATGTGATGCATGGCAACGCTTTCCAAGTCGCGAGGGAAGCGATGACGGTGGCGAAGGAAAGTTGCGTCGCAGATGTGACGGCTTGGCCGCTGACGACCGTTGAGTTGACGACCGTTGAGTTGACGACCGCTGACGCCGAGCCCGCCAGTCTTCAATTCCACGTTTGGTTTGCTGGGAAGTGGCCAAGCACGTCCCGCCGCGAGGCGTTCTTATATCTCACGACACTCGGTGCGACGAGATGCTCTGCGTCGCTCCAAGAACCGCGTGGGATGGCGTTTCAATGCTCGCTTCTATCCAACGAGGTCATTCTACGAGTCAGACAAAGGGTCGGTAAATGTTGATCAGGAGGATTTTCGTGTGTCACGCCGTGAAACACGGTTTTGCCGGATTCCTCTTGTGCTTTCGCACTGTGGTTGGCTATCGAGCAGGTGGAAAAAGACAAAAACACACTCCACCCTTTGCAGGACCCTTGGTGATGCTTCCAATTCGACGCGTCGCACCGATCCGACTGATCCACTTGACTCTGATCGCTGGCTGCGTTTTGACGCAAGGTTTTAGCCAGTCGATTCAGGCCGAAAACACGGCCTTGGTGGCTCAAAGCGATCTCTCGTTCGAACCCTATTCGGTCTACGTGGCCGATGAAAACGCCCACGCTCGCTGTGGCCCGGCCTCGGACTACTACCGCACTGACCCTCTGCGTCAGGGGCAGGAGCTCGAGGTCTATGCCGAGACCGACGACGGATGGCTTGGCATTCGACCGCCGGCAAAAAGCTTCTGCTGGGTGCCCGCCGATACGGTGGAAATGGCGAATACCAAAGAAGATGGCACCGTGACCGAGGATCGCACGGTCGCTTGGATCGGAACGCATCTGGGACGCGCTCGAACCTATCGCTGGCAAGTACAGTTGGCGAAGGGTGAGCCGGTTTCCGTGATCGGACGCAGTGAGCGTGAAGGTCCCGACGGACCACAAATGTGGTATCGAATCGTTCCGCCCTCGGGCGAGTACCGCTGGGTTCATCGGGACGACATCGTGACCAGCAGCGAAGAACTGGTGGAGTTGATGCGCAACCAGCGGTCCGAACCCGAAGTGAAGGTTTTCCCCAAGGACAGCCCCAGAAACAAGCCGGAAGCTCGTGCGGCCTCAAGCCGATCACGATCCGACGACACGAACGTTGCTTCGAGCCGACAAGGTCGACGTAACGATGCTGAAGGAACGACCGAACGTCGAGCGGCAGACGAGCCGGACGAACGCCAGCCCTCGCGTTCGACAGTTGCATCGTCCGAAGGCGATTCAATCTTAGAAAACGACGAGCAGATGGTTGGCAGTGGCTTGAAGGACGACTGGAAGCCGAATGAACAAGCCGTGCGAACATCGCCACAACGCGACGCCGTGAGCTCGGTGGACTACATGGGCCGACCGAAGCTCCTTGAGATCGACGCTGCACCGTCCGCTCCTTCCTCCCGCGAAGAAGCCGGTGATGCCAACTGGGTCGCAGGTACTACGCGTGGTCAGTCGAATGCAACAACAGGCGATCCTGGCACACCAAACGCGCTCGCCGTATCGCAAAGCGGCCTCCCCAACCCGAGTCCTGCAGGATCGATCATGCAAACATCGGCGCAGTTGCCGGTCGCGGGATCGACACTCCAGAGCCCTATCGCCTCGATGCCAAAGCGAATGACCGTCGTTTCGTCGGAACGAATCGCCCAGGTAGAAGTAGAATCTCGAAATGCGGACATCGATCGACTGAGCTTGATCTTCTCGAGGCTGATGGCGTCCCAAGCCTCGGCTGCAGAGACGGAACCGGTTGCCCGTGCGGCGCGAGGACTCGCATCGTCAGGCCAAGACCCAGTCGCAACCGGACGCGCACGCCTACTCGCAGAACGAGTTGAACAGTATCGTCGAGTGGCCAATCGTCGTGATGGAGACGCGGTCATTCGTTCCAACCATGCCCCAGTCATTCCAGCATCGCATTCGGTCACCGTACCGACGGGCAACGCCGGACCTCTCTACAACGGGTCCCCACAAGCAGCCACGACGTCCCAAGCCTCCAGCCAGACGGGATACTTGGTCCAGGTCTACTCCGCTCGCTCGAACAGCCCGCCGTTTGCGTTGACGGATCACAGTGGTCGCACGATCGCGTATGTCACTCCGTCTCCCGGGGTCAACTTGCGATCGCATCTCAATAGCCGCGTCAACATATTTGGCAATCGCGGCTACTTGACCGGTCTGAACACGCCACACATTTTGGCGACACAGGCCGTGCGGACTCAGGAATAGCGTTCTCGGATCACTTCCTTGGTTGTGATCGCCGAAGACTGATCGCCGTCTGTCCGCCTAAGACTGACGGCCACAAACAGGGCCGTCTGAGACAGGGCCGCCACAAACTGGGCCGCCACAGACCCGTTCCGCACGTCACGAAGTGCAGAACGGATCACGCGACGCCGTTTTGACGTGGCGAGAACGATTCGCGTCTAGCAAAGCGTCATGCCTGCGCTCGGAGCTGCCGAAATTGGGCTGCTTCGGGGCATGGAAGGGGCGTCCTGCTCGCGGTAACATCATCGCATGAGCAGTGAAAAATTAGCGAAGCGACGCCAACATCTCCGAAATATCGTCGTGATGGCTTTCGCCGACGGATCTTTGGGCGAGCGAGAAGTCAATTTGGTGGCGGATCGATGCGTCGAATTGGGGCTGGACGAGTATGACCTTCAAAATGCGATCAAATCGGGACTCTCCGATCAGGCGGCATTGGAAGTCCCCGTTGAACAATCCGATCGCGAAGATTTGATTTGCGACTTGATTCGGATGATGGCTGCCGACGGGCATTTGGACGAGAGTGAGAAACGTCTGTTCGCTCTCGCGGCAGCAAAGATGTCGATCTCAGCTTCGGACGTCGAACGTTTGATCAATGAAGCCCTGAACAAGTGACGCTGCCGTGGCTCGCATACTGATCACTTCGGGACCGACACGTCAGTATCTCGACCCTGTTCGCTACATCACCAATGCCTCCAGCGGACGCATGGGGGCGGCATTGACGATCGCGGCTCTGGAACTTGGACACGAGGCAGTCGTGATCAGTGGTCCCGTCACCGCCGAATACCCTCGCGAGGCCGAGGTCATTCCGGTGGTCACCACGGATGAAATGCTGCAAGCTGCCAGCGAGATGTTCGGGCAATGCGACGGAGCCATCGGTGCGGCAGCCCCTTGTGACTACATGCCCCACGCCGTGCGGTCACAGAAAATCTCCAAAACGGGTCAACCGTTAACGATCGAACTAATCGAAACAGCGGACGTCGTCGCAACGCTAGGCAAGCACAAACGCGCCAATCAGTGGGTCGTCGGCTTCGCGTTGGAAACCGAGGACCAACGTTTTCGGGCCATCGTCAAACTCGAACGCAAACATTGCGACCTGATGGTCAGTAACGGTCCAAGCGCAATCGACGCTTCGACGAACGACGTCGAGTTGCTGGACCCCGACGGCAAAGTGCTTGCCCGTATCCAAGGCAGTAAGTCGTTGGTTGCCTCAAGACTCCTGCAGGAAATCGATTCGCGTCTTATCAAGTCTTGACGCTTGATGTCCTGCCACGCTTTTTCAATCCCGCTCTTCACGTTTTTCGCCACATCTTCCTTCCGACAACATTCTTGACATGGATCTTTCCGTCTCACTTGGCCGCTTGCATCTGAAGAACCCGATCATGGTGGCGTCAGGGACTTTTGGTTACGCACGCGAAATGGAGGGCATAGTCGATGTGCCACGCTTGGGTGCCGTGCTGCCAAAAACCATCACGGCGGAACCTCGGATTGGCAACGCACCATGGAGGACAGTGGAAACATCCGCTGGACTTCTCAATGCGATTGGTCTGGACAACGATGGCGTGGACGCGTTTCTGGATAACCACCTTCCATACTTAAAAGACATTGGCACGTCCGTTGTCGTCAGCGTGGCCGGGCGCACGGAAGAAGACTTCGTTGGACTCTCTGAGCGTGTGGGCAGCCAAGAAGGCGTCGCTGCCATCGAACTGAACCTGTCCTGTCCCAACGTCAGTGGTGGCATCGACTTTGGAACCAATGCGGAATCGTGTCGCAAAGTGGTCGCCGCGACACGCGCACGAACCGACGTTCCGATTTTGGCGAAACTAACTCCCAACGTGACGCGGATCGATGAAATCGCGCAAGGTGCCGCTGACGGTGGCGCGGATGCCGTTTGCCTGATCAACACCGTGCTTGGAATTGCCGTCGACTGGCGAAAGCGAAAACCAATGCTGGGCAACGGCATGGGCGGGCTGAGCGGACCTGCAATCAAGCCGATTGCGCTGCGTTGCGTGCATCAAGTCGCCAGCGCCGTGGACATTCCAATCATCGGTATCGGAGGCATCGCCACCATCGATGATGTCATGCAGTTCCTGGTCACCGGGGCCAGTGCCGTCCAAATTGGAACAGCCAATTATTATGACCCGACGGTCTCGACGAGATTGATCGACCAGCTTCCGCAAGCTTTGACAGAGATCGAGGCAACTTCAGTGTCGGATTGCGTCGGATCACTGCAACGATCATGAGCCATCGCGGCAAACGCTCGATGGATGCTTCGGCACCTGCGAGCGGCAACCTCCGCGAGCTCCCTGTGCAGCAATTCCCTGTGCAGCGATCTCCCATCGGAAACAACATTGATCGCATGCGACTTCTCACAGCATGTTGCCGTTGCTCATCTTGGCACCTGCTCTAATGGTGCTTGCAAGCCGTGTGCACAAGCTCAACACGGTCTTTCGAACCTCCACGATGAAAGGATGAATCGATGAGCGATCTGCCGCCGGAACCGGGCATTGACCCTGCCGCCGCACGGACCGTCGTCGACATCGCTGCGCACATCGCACGCCTGCGAGACGCGGCTACCGCCTTGCAGGGCACATTCGACACGAAGCAACGGGGTTACTTTACTCCCAGTGAAGACGAGCAAGTCGAACACCTGTGGGTTTCCTATCACCAATCGCGTGCGGCGCTGTTGGAGATGATCCATTCCATTCGCCGCGAAGTTGGCAAGGCCTCGGGCGAGCACGCGGGTGACTTTGCTGTGGCCTACGCAGCAACCTTGGTATTGGTCAACGCCGCGCGATCGCTGAGAAACCTGTTCGGGGAAAATCAGCTCGTGCGGCGGAAATTGAATCAATCCTTTGACGCCTACCGTATTCCCAAAGGAAGCTTCGACGAGATCCAGATATCGCTCACTGACCCGGGGAACGCGCTCCGCATTCGTGAAGCGAATGACTTCTATAGTGAATACGAATCGCATCTGCATGACATGAGCGCAGACGATCCATCGCTTGCTGCCGTCATCGCGGTGATCGAAGGGCTCCGAGAATCGACCGCCGTCCCGACGACCCGCTACGTCAAAGCTCGAATCGTCGAACTAGGAAGAGAAACGCGGGATCGAATTCTCCTTGGAAATGTGTCACGCGCGGTCTATGCGATCCAGGAATGGGGATCGCGGTTGGTCAGCAACATCAGCACGATTCCCGATCACGTGCCGGCATTGCCAACGCCCATCGCCGATCAAATGCTGGCAGTCTTGAAACCGGGAGACGTGTTGGTCACGCGCAAGGACAACGCGATGACGAACTATTTCCTGCCTGGATATTGGCCGCACGTGGCAATGTACACGGGCGACGGCCTGGTCCTTGAATCGCTCAAGGACGGAGTTCAAGAGCGGAGTATGCAATCTCCTTTTGGCAACGATGCGGTTGCCGTCATCCGGCCACAACTGCACGACACCACGATCCAGAAGGCGATCACTCGGGGTAAATCACACGTCGGCAAACCGTATGACTTCGACTTCGACTTCACACGAGCCGACCGCCTCGTCTGCACCGAGGTGGTGTATCGGAGTTATGAGGGGCTCGGTGGATGCCACTTCGAGCTAACACGTCGAGCCGGTCGAGAAACACTCTCGGCCGAAGACTTGTTGAACCTAGCCCTGCGAAACCATTTGTTCGAGCCGGTGACGGTCTACTGCGCGCGTTTCGGAGACAAGCTGTTGCAGGGCGACCCCATGCGTGAAGTGCTCTGCAGCACGATGGCGGAACCGGCCGAATGACGCCTCGCGTCCGTTCCTAGCGCAACGCCATCAACAGATCACGGACCTGCTCATGCACGTCGGTTGTCGCGCGAACCACCAAGACTCGCCGCATCGCGAAATAGCGAATCGTTCCCGGGCCGCCACTGCGT
>JBPCVD010000642.1:0-4655 GCA_051010815.1 Rubripirellula sp. | reverse complement strand
AAGATGGGCCTTCGTCCTGATCGCCAGTTTCATGAACTTCGCAGCAACCCTCATGCGATGAAGCGGAAACTTCCGAGTGGGAATGTGAACTGCTGGCGTGATGGAAAGGAGCGGAGCCGCAACAGTCTGATGTCGCATGTGGCAGGTCGCCGGCGCAAGCGTGAACCACGCCGCACCCGAAAATCGAGTGCAGCAACAAGGTTGCGGCGGTGATGACTCTGCATGTGCTGTGAAACACACGACGCTTTGACCTGACCATAACCCTAATTATCGGAAAGCTACCCCCAGTTTGAATAGGAGGAACTCTCGATCTCCAGCAGATTTGTTTCGAGGTCGGTCTGCGAAGAAGCTCGAAAAAATGCAGCTACCGAGTGCGTGATTCGCGCCCAAGTGACGCGTTTTGCATTGAATACGTAGTTTCCGCCAAGAAAAAGGGCCGAGTCCATGTCCGTTGAAGCCAACAGAGAAATGTCGCGACGCGTCTTGCAGCTTTGGGCAAGCAACCACTCCGAGGTCGCCGAGGAGATCGTGACATTGGGCTACGCCAATCATCAGATGCCCGATGTTGAGGGCGGGACTTCGATCAAGAACCTTGAAGAATGGAAGGCATTGTTACACGCGTTTCATAACGCATTCTCGGACGTCACCGTGGAGATTTTGGTCCAAGTCGCCGAGAACGACCACGTCGCCACCCGCTGGCAATTGACCGCAACACACACCGGAGAGTTCGCCGGTATGCAGCCATCAGGCAAGCGAGTCTCGTGGACGGGAGTCCATACGGATCGTTTTGATGACGGAAAGGTTGCGGAGAGCTGGGTCGAGTGGGATAAATATCGGTTCTTGGATGAACTCGGCTTTCTGAGGAGCTTGAGTGATTCGTCAACGAACTGAGAGTCTGGACGCAGGTGAGCCATGAGTGAATCGGGCGATTCGAGCGGCGCGGAAGGAATCACCCCGGGTGGATTCTCATTGCGGTCGTCGATTCCCGTTCTCAGGATGCTCGACGAAAACCAGTCCAAGCGTTTCTACCTCGAATACTTGGGCTTCGAAGTCGATTGGGAGCATCGCTTTTCCGAGGATCTCAGTTCACCACTCTACATGCAGATTCGTCAGGGCGACTCCATTCTGCATTTGAACGGGCACGCGGAATCCGACGCGCCGACGACGGAGGTTCGAATCCCGGTCGAAGGTCTCGAGCGATTTTGCGAGCACCTTTGTCAAATCACGGTGGGAGAAGAAAAGCCGGAGGTGGTCGATCCGCGTTACGAGGGTCGGAGAACCGACATGAATCTTTACGACCCGTCGGGAAACCTGATTGTCTTTTGGGCCACGAAGCTGGACGACTAGATTCGCCGCTGACGATCGCGGTTTCTCGTGTCTCTCCCTTTCACGCCTTCCGTCGCACGCTCTATCCTAACGGGTTGTGCCGCTCACATTGGCAAACGTATGCCGCGCCGTGTAGTGTGTGCCGCGAGATGTGCTTGCCGCTTGGCAAAGCCGCAAGGGATTGACGATCTCGCATTGGCAAGGATGTCGTTTCCAAGTTCCCGGAGACACAGATGAATGAGCCCCAATTCTTTGCTGGATCAAAGTATCGGATCGGTCGTTGGATCTTTGTCATCGGTATTTCGTGCCTCTCTCTACAGGCCGAATCTGCGGAGCCCGTTCGGACCTACTCGATTCCTTTCGAGGGACGCGAATCGCGAGGATTCTCATTTCGCGGTGATCAGCTATTTGTCTTTCACCATCCGAGTCGCGCGTTGTACGCATCCGATCCTCGTGGCGTCTTAGTGCCGATGGAGGACATGAAGGGTTGGGCTATTTCGGACGTGACGATCGTCGGTGATAACTCCATCTATTGCTCGCGGGATCGGACGCTCCGCAAGATCAATGGGAAAGTCGTCACGCGCAATGTGCCGGGGACATCGAATCTGACATCGATCGCCTCTTTCGGATCGAAGCTCTATTTGTTGGATGCAACAGATCGTCCCGCGATCGTTTGTCTCGATTCAAAAACAGGACGTCAACTCTATCGCAAACCTTACGACGGACTTCGTCCGCGTGACATTGCCGTCAATCGCAACGGCGTGTTCGTGTTGGATTTCGGTGACCGCTGCATTCATCAGTTAAAAGCGAATAGTGGTGAAACGAAGACTCGAATCCAGATTGGACCTGGCGTCGTGAGCGGTTCCGGCGGGCTCGCATTCTTGCGGGGAAAGGAACTCTATGTACACGAAGCAGACTTTCGACGGTTCAGGCCGATTACGTGGCAGCAGGACGAACACATGATTTCATCCTGGTCGATGCCGCTGAAAATGACGTTTGTCCAAGAAAGTGACAACGAGTCGACCACGAAGACGTCAGTCGTCGATTTCGAAGTTCCCGTACCGACGCGAGGTTTTTCACAAGTCGTCTCGGATGTGACCTGGTCTCAACCTCCTGATGAAGTGGTGGACGATCGTTTTGGGCAATCGATCGCCCGGTTTCGCGACATTGCCGTTCCGCCAGGCGGACATCATGAATTGAGCTACGAGTTGAGCGTTTACTCGCGAGCAGTTCAGTACGATCCTCCTCGTCTGCCGTTGGAAGCGCTCAAGACGATCCCCAGTGACGTCCGCGATCAATTCTTGGCCCGCGATCCTGTTTACTGTCTCGATTCGCCAGACTTGATCGCGGAAGCAGCGAAGGCGAGATTGGACAGTCAAGGCAAGGAGCCATCGGACGTACGTACATTGATTGAGAACATTGCGTGGTATCAGTCGAGGCAATTCAATTACGTCATGGACGATACTTGGGACGATTCTCTGGCGACCATCCAACGTGGTACGGGGTCCTGCTCTGAGTACTCGTTTGTGTTCTCGAGCCTCTGCCGACTGAATGGAGTTCCGACACGTTTGGTAGGTGGCGTCCAGGTGGGAGATTACGGCAAGCGGCACGAAACGAGTGCCTTTCACCGTTGGACGGAGGTCTATTTCCCCACCATTGGTTGGATTCCTGTCGACACCACAAAGTTCGATGACGGGACCGCAGAGAGTCGTGACTTCGAGTTTTTGTTTGGGACGCCTGGCTATTTGATTTGCGTTAGCCGGGGCGGAGTGGACTTGGATTTATTGGGCAAGGGTTACTTTATCCGTCGACACTATCGCGGAGGAAAGCGCGTTCGACGTACCTACGTCGTATTCGAGCCCCATGAGTCGAAGCCGGTCGACGAAGTGGTGTTGCGTTTGCCCTGAAGGCTGATGTTTCCCCGATTGCTTGGAGTCTGGCGCGAGGAATCTGGCGGATGACGCTGGTGCCGAATTGACCGATTTCTCATTGTCGCTGGCAGTGGCGACAGTTACTCTAAGCAGATCGCTTCACGTTCGTGACGTTTGTCGACGAAGTGCTTTCGGCGAGTTACCAATCCGTACTCACGATGGAGACTCAGCCATGTTGTCGATTAGTCCGCTCGAGTTGATTGCAGTCTTTGGAATTGCGATCCCTGCACTCATCCTGTTTTGGATTCGTGACCCGAGGTGGCGATGGTTTGCTTCGCTCGCAGCCTGCATCGGTGTGGCCGCCGTGCTGACGCCCGCCGATATCGTATCGACTTTGATTCTGTCGGTGGTGCTATTCGCGACGTTTCTTGCCGGTAGGCGATCGGCCGTGGCCTTCCGCACTTCGTGCGAGTGAGTTGCAAGCTCCCCTGTTTTTGGCTGTCGTGACGTGCAAGTTGTCGTCGGCGTCGTAGGTTCTGCATGGCGGATTGACCTCGCAATTCGCCGAGACACATGTCGGACGCTACGATGGACGGCAGCCGAACACAACGTAAATCCTTCGTCCTCGAGAGTTGGGAGATGAACCGATGATGAATCGCACGCTGAAGCTGGGGCTGTTATCGCTTGCCTTGATCACCGTTCTCGATCACCCGTTTCTGAACGCCGCGGAACAACCAGAGGACATTCTTGGTTTTTTGGAGCCGGGCATTGGCGTCAGCATTCGAACCTATGAGGGATCCGCTGATGTGGCGATCAGGTTGTATAGCAAGGAGCAATTCAAGATCGCACAAGACGCACGCACGCTTGATTTAGAGACGCTTCAGGAAAAGTATGACGATCTCAAGAGTCGTGTGGCCGAAATTCGGGCACGTGCCGCGAAGGAAGACGCGGGGCAAGGCCAAGCCACCGTGTCGATGCTTCGTGACACGAGATCACCCTTGGGGATTATCGATACGGTAGGCTCGGATTATGTCGTCATCCGGATGATTGGATCCTACACGGGAAAGCAGGTTATCGCGAAGCGGCGTATCGCGAAGCTTTATCTTGATGCCGATGGCGTACGGCTGATGGTGCGGGGTGACCGCGGTAACTATTTCACGAACTGAAAGTGCGTATCAGATTGCGTGTCATCAGCCGGCGAAGAGCGGCTCAGGAATCCCGCGAACGCCAAGGCCGTGGATGGCAAATACGCTTCCCGGAAGTGGGTGCTTGCGGAGTTCTTCTGGTGTTAGGAACGTCTGTTGCGACGTTACGTACATCGTTTCCAAGTTGTCGCCACCGAATGTGACGCATGTTGGACTCCGAACCGGCATTTCGATAACCCGATCAACCTTCCCATTTTGGTTCAGACGGACTACTTTTCCTCCCAGATTCAGTGCGAACCAATAGTGGCCCTCC
>JBPCVD010000641.1:0-9814 GCA_051010815.1 Rubripirellula sp. | reverse complement strand
GACAGGCAAGACGAAGATCTTGCCGTCACCGATCCGGCCACTGCGAGCGACGCCAACGATCTTCTCTAGAATCTCTTCGTAACGTGAGTCGTCCACCCACATCGTGATTTCCACCTTCGGTACGAAGGCTTCCGAGTATTCGGTTTCCTGATACTCGTCCAAGTAGCTTTTTTGCCGCCCATAGCCTTTGACTTCGGTAACGCTCAACGCCTCAATCGGGGCGCGACGCAAACTCTTCAGCACTTCTTCGGCTAGGTGAGGGCGGACAACGGTGACGATCTGTTTCATGGATTCTCGCTCGGCCTTCAGTTTAACCGCCGTGCCGTCAAGGAACAGCGGGTTACCAGAACTCGGAAGCAGCGGTCACCTGAGCCCTGAACAGCGGGTCACCCAGAACCCTGAACAGCAGGTCACCCAGAACCCTGAACAGCAGGTCACCCAGAACCCTGAACAGCAGGTCACCCAGAACAGGAATCTGAACAGACGCTCCCGCCCTTCACCACCGGGTGACGCGCTATTGCCATGATGGATCGAAAATCGGGACGAACGGCCTAAGCTCAGGTAAACTCTTGGGGATCAAAGTTACCCAAACGATGAGGTCATTCTCTTGCGATCGTTCTCAGTACTTGCCACGGCATGGGTCTACGCGAGCGTTACTCTGATTGCGGCGACCGCAGTCGAGCCCAAGGGTGAGTTGACCTTGGTCGGGGACGGGTATTCCTTCACGGAGGGTCCGACCGCTGACGCTGCGGGGGATGTCTACTTCACCGACCAACCCAACGACCGAATCGTTCACTATGAGTTTGCGACTGGCGAACTTAGCGATTGGCTGTCGCCATGCGGTCGAAGCAACGGCTTGTTTTTTGTCGCACCGAATAAACTGATCGCATGCGCAGACGCTAACAATGAATTGTGGCAGATCGATGTCACGGATAAGTCACACGAGGTGTTGGTCCAAGACGATCAAGGACGCCGGCTTTGCGGCCCCAACGACTGCTGGGTCGATGCAGACGGTACGATTTACTTCACAGACCCGCTCTACAAGCGACCCTATTGGACGAACGAAATACCGACCGATAGTCCTCGCTGTGTTTTTCGCGTGACCGCGGACGGTGAGTTGAGTCGGGTCGCAGAGGGGCTGAAGCAGCCGAATGGGATCATCGGAGATGCGGAGAATCGGATTTTGTACGTGGCCGACATCGGCGACAAGAAAACGTACCGCTACCGCATCGCTGAGGATGGATCGTTGGTGGACCGTCAGTTGTTTTGCCAGATGGGAAGTGATGGCATGACGATTGACCAAGAACGCAATGTCTACTTAACAGGCAAGGGTGTGTCGATCTTTGATCGCGACGGTCAGCGAGTTGGCGCCGTGCGCGTTCCCAAGGGTTGGACGGCCAACGTGACCTTTGCGGGTCCCGAAAATCGACATCTCTTCATCACGGCTCAGGATGCGGTTTACACGGTCGAGATGAGCGTTGCGGGCTTGAGAGTGCCGTGACAACATTGTTCTCACTTTTGCATTTTTATTTCACAACGCCGCTGTGGGCTGAATTAGGGATGTGAGATTCGCCGAATCACTACGCTTCCCAATAAGGCAACCGATCGCCCCTAATCATGGTTCACGTGCATTTCATGACTGTCGCTCGTCGAACCGCTCTCCCGGTAATTCTGCTGGCGATCACAGTTCTGTTCGCGGAAACGTGGGTGATCGCCGATTCGGAAAGTGCTGTTGCAACGCAGCAACCGGATCCCGACGCGTTCACCTTTGTCCGAGTCAAGTACGACAGCACTGGAGGCTACAACGAATCGTGGTATCGCTATGAGGGCCGCGATTGGGAGCGTTGGGAAACGGACTATCCGCGTGCTGAGAAGAATCTGATTCTTCGGCTAACGGAATTGACGTCGATGAAAGTGAGTCCCGAGCCGATCGTCTTGCGACTGACGGATGACGAGATATTCGACCATCCTTTTCTTTTCATGAGCGATGTCGGCTGGCAACAGCTTTCAACGGCTGAACGCGATGCATTGACTCGCTATTTGGATCGTGGAGGATTTCTGTGGGTCGATGATTTTTGGGGAGAAGCAGAGTGGAAGAACTTCGTTCGCAACCTTGGCACGCTTCGCAGCGACTGGCAGTTGCGTCCTATTCCTTCCGATCATCCAATTCTGAGTGTCGTCTATCCCGTTAAAGAGTGTCCCCAGGTCCCTGCCAGAGTTTTCTACGCTCAATCGGGACTGCGTTGGGATCCACCATTCGTTCATCGGTATCCCAGCGGAGGCGTCGCGGGAGTCAACGAAGTTCACTTTGTCGGTTTGTTCGACGACCAGGATCGTTTGATGATGGTCGCTACGCACAACTCCGACATTGCGGACGGTTGGGAACGCGAGGGTGAATCGGAGGCCTTCTTCGAGAAATTCTCGATCGATTCCTACGCCATCACGATCAACATTCTCGTCTATGCGATGACGCATTGATGCCGAAAGCTCGACGAATCATTTGGCGTAGCGATCGTAGTGCTGTTGCAACGATTCGCGAGATTCCGCCTTGTCGCGAGTCACACGAAATCGATACTCAAACGTAACCGAATCCCCATCGGGGATGGTGACGACCGTGAACGGACCAAAGCGGCCATAGTCTCGGTAGGCCGACCATCGCGCGCCCGTGGCGTTGTTGGGATGACTCATGTGCTGAACGGACCACCATTGGTCATCGACTTGAAAGTCCTCTGCGACCCACGGCAAATCGCGATCATTCTTCGGGTCGATTCCCGGTTGGTGAAACGTGTAAGCGGCCGACTTGTTTTCGGCGACCTGCTGTGACGGTCGGAACTGAATGCCGGCATGTTCCGGATCACCGTTGAGTTCCACGTCACCACCGACGGCGGTGAGTTCCGATTTGAAGTCAATGATCGCATGCGTGTCATCTTCGACGCTAACCGCGTAGGTTCGCTTCTCCTTGATGACCGGATCGCCGTCGATTCCAATCCAATCAATGGCGGTCGTGATGCTGGCACCGTCTTCGGACACCGACTCGACCAGCAACTTGTCATGCTTTTGCACCGTATTGCGAACGTGCCACAAGTCGTGAGTCTTGCCGCCCTGTTTTAATTTGTTCCATCCGATGAAGATTCCGCGGTGATGGGGGAATTTTCCGCCCGCCCCCTTGGTGATCGTGTTTTCGCCATCGTCGGACATGACATGAGCAAACACCTTGGCGGTATCGAACCGGGCGGCATCATCACCGGTTTCTCTCGCATACATGTAGCGCAGAAGCGGCGTTCCATCCGGGGTTACCAAATCAATGTGTTGGCCCGCCTCGTCGCGGATTTCGTAGTCGGCGCCATGCGCAAACGAAGTTGCCAGGGCAGCCAGGCAAAGGAGAATTCCGCCGTGGCGGAGGGTGGCAACGAGATGGATCAGCATGAGACGGTCCGGGAGGGAAGGTGTAGGAGAGACGTCGTGCGACGTGGCGGACATTCTAGAGAGGGTGCTCGATGACTTCAAATCTTAAGATTTCGGAATGGTTCTGGCGCCTCGAACCTCCAGATTTTCGGCCCTTGAACTTTGTGTGCACTAAAATCGAACCATCGCCAAAACGTCCTGAACTCGAGGGATCAAAATGTTAGGCCAACCATTCTTTGGGACGAAGCATCTTGCGTTGCTCAGCATCTGTCTGATGACGATCGGTTGCATCGAGCGTTCGACGGTCATCAAGGTCAAGTCGGATGGATCGGGGATTGTGCACATCCGCCAGCACGAACAGAAGGTCTCGATCAGCTTTGGTGGTGGTGCTGCAAAATCAGAGGACGTCGAAGAGGATCGTTTGCCGGACGAACTCGCTTTGCAGAAGATGGCGGAGGAAATGGGTGACGTCGAATTGGTTTCGGCCAAAGAATCGGTGAATCGGAATGGGTGGGCAGGCTACGATTTGATTTTTCGATTTTCGAACATCAATGACTTCGTGCTGCCCGATGACTTGGTTAGCCCTTCTTCCGACGACGGCGACGAGGCTGCATCGGCACTGTCGGATAGCGACGACGCTGCGATTGACGTTGATGAGACCACCACTCAAAAAGAGGGCGGTTATCAGTTCGCGATGGCCGACGGCATTCTTGAAATACGGAGCTTGTTGCCCATCGAACCGCAGCAGCAACGAGCGGACGAGCAGGTAATTGGCGCGGTGGACCCATTTGCCGAGGCGCCCCCAGCAGCAGAAGCATCGATCGACTTGCAGCAAATGGCGATGGAGCAAGTCATGGCGGCGGCATTGTCCGATATGCGGATTGGCGTGTTCGTTCAAGTTGATGGTGAGCTCGAAGCGACAAACGCGATTCATCGCGAGGGGAACTTGATCACACTGATGCGTTTGAATGTGGGCGAGCTCTTGAAGGATCCCGACTCAAAATCACACCTTTCTTCGCTACGCCGTTTGAAAGAATCGGACGATCGTCGACGGCAGTTGCAACAACTTTCCGTCGAAGTTGATGGGCTCGATATCGACGCCCAGGATCCGATTGTCGTCGAATTCGAATGATTTTGGGCCCCAGCCGAACCAGGTAACGTAGGGCCGCTCACCGTTGGCGGCCAAGTTACTTCAGGTGCCAGTCGGTTTACTGCAGGTGCCAGTCTGGTTTACTGCAGGTGCCAGTCTGGGCCATCTTTCATGATGCTGTCGTTGATGCGCAGTAGCTTTTCTTTCAATCGATCGACAAGCTCGGGTTGGTCGGCTGCAATGTCGTGCTCTTGTTGCGGATCTTCGGCGAGATTGTAAAGCTGATAATTCTTGTATCGACCAGATTTGATCTGCGGAATCCAGGTTTCCTGGAACATGTTGTTGTTGGAAAGTTCATAGTCCGGTTCCGCGACGAGCGAGTAGTCGCCATCACGCATTGCAACGATCGGTCGAGATTTTTGCAGGTGCCAGAACAGCGGCTGTTGCCGTTCCCATTCGTCGCCATCACCGGTCAAGATTGGCGTCAGGTCGCACCCGTCCAGGTGACGGTCCGGAGTTTTAAGGCCGAGCAACCCGCAGACGGTGGGTAACACATCGACCAATCCTGCCGGCTGCGATGCGACCTTGCCTTCGGCAATTTTTCCCGGCCAACAGAAGATCCCAGGAACACGGATGCCACCATCCCAATTCGATCCTTTTCGACCTCGCAATCCTCCGGTTCGATCGTCGCGATAACTGCCATTGTCCGATGCATAGATGACCAATGTGTTGTCCGCGACTCCGATCGTATGCAGTTTTTTTAGCAACCGAAGAATCGCTTGGTCGGTGTTGTCGATGGTGCCGGAATAGATCGCTGCCTTATCTTCTCTTTTTCCATACTGATCGACGATGGAGTCGGGCGCAGCGATTGGCGCATGGGGTTCATGGAACCAAACGTTCAGGAAGAATGGCTTGTCACTCACTCGTTCCTGATCCAGCCAGCGAATCGCCTCGTCGGCAACGATCTGGCACGAATAGCCTTCGATGATGCCGACAGGGTCGCCATTGCGGATGAAGTTTCCAGGGTTTCGGTGACTCGGCTCAGCGTTGTTCCAGGTTGCGAACCAGTAGTCGAAACCATGTTGATCGGGGGTCGGCTTGTCGCGTTCCTCTGTTGGTAGTCCGAGGTGCCATTTGCCCATGTGCGCTGTTTGATAGCCTGCATCTTTCAGCACTTCAGCCAAGGTGATTTCACGTCGCAATAAATGCGATTCTTGACTCGGGTCATGGATCCAACTGTAGACGCCAGCGCGGATATGATGCCGACCCGTCAAAAGTGTGGCGCGTGATGGTGAGCAAACGGCGCAGCCCGAATAGAACTGTTGAAATCTCGTGCCGCGCTGTGCCAACGCATCAATGGTGGGAGTCTTGACCGGGCCGTCGTAGCAGCCGATGTCCTGGTATCCGAGGTCGTCAGCCAGCAAAATGATGACGTTCGGTTGTTTCGCACCGGCGGTCGAGACGCCGCATGTGACCAGTGCAAGTGCCATCCAAAGAGAAGTTCTGAGGAATTTCGATGGGAGGATCGAGTGCGTCATTCGCGTCACAGGGGAGCTAGAAGTGGAAGGTCATGAATCAGGGCTTGGTTACCCAGGAGCGTAAGAGGTTCCGCTGGCGTGATGCGTGCGAGGACTCTGAGCCCATTCACGGGTCTCGAATCCGAGCGTCATCGACCGACGGAGCGACGACATCCATCGTAGCGGACGGCGTCGATTCCAACTTGCCAGGGTCAAGGTGTCTCTTCCAGCCGAATAATCGGCGCAATCGATCAGGCCGTTGAGGTATTCGAGAGATTGAGACGAGCACGGTCATTCAAAGAGGCACTTGTCCGGGAAGTACCACACCTTTAGATACCAAACTTCCTAACGGATGGATCCTGCTCCCGCCGGGGCAATGCACGGTTCCTGAACCAACAGACGAAGGCTGAAGCCAGTAACATGATTCTTGATGCCGACCAGCACAGCCATACCGGAAACCTGCCCAAAGAATTGGTGGATTTCGCCCGTCGTCAGTTCGTGAACGCAACGTATTACCGCGGTGGCGAGCGACGAAGCGAGCAGCGTCACGTTCTAATGATTCCGGTCGTTGTGGTCTGCGTCGATGAGGACAATCAACCGCTTGATGAACCCTTCGAGGTGATCACTCGCGATGTTTCGGCCACTTCCGTTGGACTCTTTCATACCGACGAAATCAAGCACGATCGCATCGCCGTGCACATGCTTCTGGCTGGCACCGAGGTTAACTTGATCGTATCGCTTAAATGGCGAAGCCCGATGGGACCCTTCTACGGATCCGGTGGCATCTACATTGAAAAGCTTGAGCAATTCCCCTGCGACCTAGATTCGAAAGTTTAGCATCGCAACGCGCGCAGACGCTGCACGAGTCGCCACGCTTAATGGTGCCCATGCAGGACTAGTGAGCAACGCGAACGTTACTCACCGACCGGTGCGACGCCATCACCCGGGTTTTCTCCGGATGATTCCGCTGCTGTGGCAACGGGGTCCAGATTCAATCCGTCCAACGATTCCATCTCTGCGGCAACGACTGCTGCCTCTTCCACGCTGGCGTCCTTGAGGACATCGAAGTTGGCGAAGGTGATGTAGATCGTGAATACGATCGCGATCAGGACCAGTCCTACTGGTGTCGCCATTTTCCAAGGCGTCATGTCGACGGCCCCGACATCTTCTTGCACGAACTCAGTTTCGCGAGGCCAGATTTCGCCGATCACCAGCATCAAAATGAGCAGCCAGGCAAAGACAAGCCCGAGGAAATGGAACTCGTGAAGCGACGCGACGATCGTATCGAAAGGTGAGACGAAGTATCCGATCGCGATGGTCGCGAACCCAACGATCAACGCGATTTTGGCCGCAATCGAGGGCACGCGTTTGGTCAGCATTCCGATTAGCACGACGGCGAAGATCGGAATGAAGTAAATGCCATTCATCTTCTGTAAGTATCCGAAGATGCTGCTGGTTTGTGCGAGAAGTGGCGCGATCCCCATCGCCACCAGGGCGACGATCCAACCAAATACCTTTCCGCTGCGGACGACCTGGGATTCATCGGCGTCCCGGCGGATGAGATTCTTGTAGAGCCCAAGGCTGAACAGGGTGCAAGAACTGTTGAGAGCCGAGTTGAAACTGGACAAGATGGCGCCGATCATTGCCGCAGCAAAGAAACCGATCATGGGCTTCGGTAAGACTTTGTTGACGAGTAGACCGTAGGCGTTGTCGGCCTTGATGTCATCGCCCGCGAACATCGAGTAGGCGATCATGCCGGGAATGACCAGGTAAAGCGGTCCCAGCAACTTCAAGGCACCGGTAAGCAGCACGCCCTTCTGCCCCTCTGCCAAACTACTCGCCCCGAAAGTTCGTTGGATGATTTGTTGGTTGGTCGTCCAGTAGAAAAGGTTTAGCAGAAAGATCCCAGAAAAGATGGTTCCAAACGGCACGGAACTATCCTCGCCGCCGACCGAGTTGAAGCGTTCTTTCTGTTCTTCCAGCAGCAGATTGGCACCTGCAGAAACGCCACCGTCGCCGCCCAACTGCGAAAGCGCAAAGGTGGCAATCAGGAATCCACCGACGAACAGGCCGATGCCGTTGAGTGTGTCGGAAACGGCAACGGTTCGGAGTCCGCCAAAGAGCGCGTAGATCGATCCGATGATGCCCACGACCCAAACAATGAGCCACAACGCGGCAGTCTGGGGGTCCAAGCCGATCTTTTCGGGCCACGTCCCTAGCATGGAGGGAACATCCAGTATTCCGATCATCCCCGTCGCTCCCGTGTAAAGAATGATCGGGAGCAAAATGCCCACGTAGGCAATCAGAAAAATGAAGTTGGTGATGACCTGCGTTCCGTGGTCAAAGCGGATCTCCAGGTATTGGGGAACCGTGGCGACGCCACTCTTGAGAAATCGAGGGAGGAAAAACCAAGCCATGAATACGAGCGCGACGACACAAACGACCTCCCATACCATCACGCAGAGCCCATCGGTGAACGCGGCGCCGTTCAGCCCCACCATCTGTTCGGTGGAAAGATTGGTTAGCAGCAGCGATCCAGCAATCAGGGGGAAGGTGAGCGATCGGCCCGCCAGGAAATAACCGCCCGTGCTGCCATGGTCATCCCCTCGCGTGATCCACCAAGTCAGAACAGCAACCAAGCCAGTGAAAAACAGGAATGAGAGAATCGTTATCAGCATGGGAGTCTTTCCGAATCTGATCGAGGAAAAATGAAGAGCGAGGAGCACATACGTTCGGAGATGTGCAGTTCAATTGAGGAGCATCGATGTCATCGATCAGGAGACCAAAACGACGACGACGCGAATCCTTGCGCCCAACAATGTACTCTGTGAGCGCGATGTCGGCTCGCCAGTCTCATGGAAGCGGATCGCGAACGTGATCGAAACCAGAGGGACTCGAACAGCCGATCGAAAGCAAGGTTGTACGTTTCGACCGCTCGCCGAGGGGAAGAGGGTCGTAATTGCAGTCGCATCTCCGACTTCGCTTCCACTTGCTGGTCGGCAGCCAGAGGTTGAAAAACGCGGGTTTCTACGAATGGAAAGTGGGACTTCGGCGAAAACTTCACGTGATCGTTGTCAGGGTCGTGTCATGGGTTCGAGCCGATCGCTGCTTTGGAAGCCTTGAGAACATGGGGCCGTCGGCGGTACCTTAATGCGGACACAGCCCGCACCTTGTTGATCGTCTATTCGAATGTGGTTCTCAACTTTCCTGCTTAAGAATCTGCGCCGCCGTCCGCTGAGGTCGATATTGACGATCACTGCCGTAGCGCTTGGCGTGGGGGCTGTGGTTTCCCTGGTTGGCATTGCGACGGGCTTCAAAGCTTCCTTTTTGAAGTTGTACGGAGAGGTTGGCGTCGATTTGTTGGTGATCAAAGGTCGCGTGGGACGACAGCTTGAGAGTGGAATACCTGAGTCGATGTGTGATCGCATCATGAAAATTCCTGGTGTCGTGGAGGTCATTCCTGGCTTGAACGATGTCATCAGTTTTCCCGACGACGATCTGTACATGGTCGTCGTGAATGGTTTGGTACCGGAAACGATGGTCTTCGATCACTACAATCTGAAGGAGGGGCGTTTTCTTCGACGAGACGACTCCCGGAAGATTCTGCTGGGTGCAATTTTGGCGGAGAACCTTGGCAAAGGCGTCGGCGATAAGGTCGAAGTCTATGACGATGAATTCTTTGACGTCGTCGGCGTCGTTGACAGTTTTAACGTCATCGAAAGTGGGTCGCTGCTAATGCCGATGCACGAGCTTCAGCCGTTGATCGGTCGCGAAGAGCAGATACTGGGTTTGAGCGTGATGA
>JBPCVD010000640.1:0-2721 GCA_051010815.1 Rubripirellula sp. | reverse complement strand
CGGCTTCGGCCTCGCGTCCGGAGGCATAGGAGACGATGCCACGGAAATAGTAGGCCCGCGGGTCTTGAATCCCGTTGTCGATCGCAAGGGTGAAGTACTGCTGGGCTTCGTTCAGGTGCCCGCAGTTAAAGGCGTGAACGCCCTGTCCGTAGGTTTCTGCCAGAACGGCATTTTGGGCCTTTGCCGTGTCGGCACTCATTACGCCGAGAGCGACGAAGGCGAAAGCAAAGATTGTCAGTGCGGGTGTTTTCATCGCGGAAGCATCCTCCCCCAGAAAGATGTAGATCGGGTGTGGCCACTGGCGCGTTGGGGGCACGCGAGCGAGCATTTCACCCAGAATAGTTGGTGTGAGCAGATCTCAAACTGTAATCGTGGGTAAGGACCCCGGCAAACGTTTTTCATGCCGAACCATGCTCTCTGACGGAATCAGATAGCGCGAAAGGACCGGTCGTATCGTTGTGACCCGCCACGAGGGTGGGTTGGGCCCATTCATGTCGGGACCAAAATGGAAAGTGGGGGCCACGGAAACGGCCGATCTGGACCGTGATCACGGACCGATCGGAAATGGGGAATCTGGGCTCCGAAAACCGGTGGCGGATGGCATTTTGCTGTCCATCCGAGGCAGCCACGCCTGTTCCGGTCATTCGATCCATCCGCCTCCCAGTACCCGACTGCCGTCATAAACCACGGCCGCCTGACCCGGCGCCACAGCGAATTGCGGCTCGTCAAAAGTGACGTGAAATCGCTCTTCGTCAGCCCCGTCTTGCCTTAGCGTCGCCGGTCTTGGCTGCCCGTTGTAGCGAATTTGGACGGCGACCCGATCGGGTAAATCGGCCGGTTCCACCAGCCAGTTCGCCTCGTTGGCGGTCAGCGTATCCCGACCGAGGGCTTCCCTTGGGCCAATCACCACCTTTCGCGACTCCGGCTCGATCCGCACCACGAAATAAGGAGTACCCATCGCCACGCCAAGCCCTTTTCGCTGCCCGACGGTGTAGGCCTCGTAACCGGGATGCTCGCCGACCACCTCGCCGGCGACCGTCACGATCTCTCCACCGGTATCGGCGGCTCGAACTGGTTCTCGAGCCTGAACGAAGTCGCTGTGATGACCCTGGGTCACGAAACAAATCTCCTGACTGTCCTTCTTGCCGGCCACGCCGAGTCCGAGTTCTTCCGCAATTTCTCGAATCCTCGGTTTCTCGAATCCACCCACCGGAAGCATCATCCTTGGCAGCAAGTCCCGTCGGATGCCGAACAGGGCATACGATTGATCCTTTGCCGAGTCGAGCCCGCGGTGCAGTTCCTGGCCGGTCCCCGCAAGCGCCGTCAATGCAGCTGCATCGGAAACCTGCGAGTCGTTCGCGTGGGGCGACATGCGAGCGTAATGCCCGGTGGCGACGAATTCTGCGTCGACGCCATCCGCGTAGTCAAACAAGCGGCCGAACTTGATCCATTGATTGCAACGCACGCACGGGTTCGGCGTTCGGCCATGCAAATAGTCGTCAACGAAATAGTCCACGATGCGACGGAAGTCCTGTTGCAGGTCGAGCGCGTAGAACGGGATCTCCATTCGTGAAGCGACCCGCCGGGCATCGGCCGCATCGGATGCCGTGCAACAGCCCTGTTTGTGGTCGGCGCGCCCCTGCGCCATACCGCCCAAGACGGGGAGCGCAGCTTTCCCTTCCTCGACGCGACAGGCCTGACTCGATTCTTCGCCGTGCCGCATGAAAACACCGATCACCTCGTGACCAGCGTCCAGAAGCAGGTGCGCAGCGACGCTCGAATCAACGCCGCCACTCATCGCGAGAACTACCCGAGCCATGTATATTTCAATTCAATCTGCGGTAATTGCCGGTTCCCCGCTCCACGGTGCGTTTGGAGATCTGGGCGAACTGCCCAAATGCCGCCATCCGATCTTGGGGGAAATCCGCCGGGATCTTCCCATCATCATACGCATGGAGTCCATCACGAGAATGGATGCCGAACTGGTTCAGCGCAGCAACGAGATCCACGAGCGTCTGAAACAACTCGGAGACTCTCTTGCCTACCCTGCCAAGCAGGAACAAATCAAAGGAATAGAGGCGAAGATGGGTGAGCCCGGATTCTGGGATGACAATGAGTCGGCTCAGAAGACGGTTGGCGAACTGAAGTCGCTGAAATCGATTGTTGGCCCCATGAACGAATTGACCTCGTCAGCCGAGGATCTCTCAGCGCTCTTTGAGATGGCGGAGGAAGACGAGTCGATTGCTGAGGAAGTGACCAGCGAAATCAAGCGGTTGGAAGTCATTCTGGATGAGTTGGAACTGAAGGCGCTTCTCAATGGCCCCAACGACGGCGCGGGCGCAATTCTGTCGATCAATGCTCGGGATGGTGGAACCGATGCCAATGATTGGGCGGACATGATGCTGAGGATGTACTCGGCCTGGGCCGTTGGCGCGGGCTACACCATCGAACTGCTCGATCGTCAGGAGAACGAGGAAGCGGGCATCAACCATGCTTCGATTGCGGTGCGTGGCCCCATGGCATACGGCTATCTGAAGGGCGAAGAGGGAATGCATCGGTTGGTTCGAATCAGCCCATTCAACAGTGAGGGCAAACGTCAAACCAGCTTTGCCGCCATCAGTGTGGCTCCGGAGATCGACGATTCCATTGAAGTCGACATTGAAGAAAAAGATGTTCGCGAGGATCGTTACCGCGCTGGCGGTGCGGGTGGTCAACACGTGA
>JBPCVD010000639.1:0-8324 GCA_051010815.1 Rubripirellula sp. | reverse complement strand
GTGCCATGTATTTGGCGTTCAACTCAGGCTCTTCATCAAGGTATTCCAAGTCATCGGCAAACACCTTCTCGAACTTCGCTATCGCATCGTAGGCGTCGTAAGGCGTCGGACCAGTAACAATCGCGCGTTCAAAAGTCGCGATCGCCCTGCCCACGTTGTCGATAGTGATACCGTCATCGAAAACGACATCGAACTGCTTGACGTAGCCAGGAATACTCTTCAGATGTGCGACACAGGCCTCATGAGTGTGTCCCATCTCGATGGGATTCGCGATCGGCCCGACCGCTTGGTCCTCCAACGTGCCGGCGCGACCGTCCCAAAACTGTTCTTTGCTCAGGATTCGATTGTATGAGATTGGTGAATTACGCCCGCCCTGCTGACCTTGCACGCCAATTCCGAAAGCTGTCTCGGCTCCATAACCTTGAAAGGGGTCATGACAGGAGGCACATGAAATGGTGTTGTCGGCGGAGAGACGTTCATCGAAATACAACTGTCGGCCAAGCTCGATTTTGGCACGAGTCATTGGGTTGTCGTCGGGAATGAACACATTGGCTGCTGCAGCATCAAGACCGGGCGGGAGCGACACCTCCAACGACTGATGATTGGCGGGATCATCCAGCCAAGCCAACAGCTCATCCTCAGTCAGCAATCCCACTGCGGGGATCCCAGCGGTGAGGGAGGCTTCTCCCAGGGTCACTTTCGTGTCAGATTCAGCTCGCGGACTCACCGCCACTGCGTTTACGGAAAGGGCAGCGACAAAGACTGCCGCGCAGCAACAGGTGAGAGTGCTAGAAAGTCTCATTCTTCAACTCGTGGGGGAACATCTGGTCCATGGGCAAGGATGCCGGAAGATCAACAGTATACCTGATGGGCGAGCGACGCTTGACGGATCAAAGCGGCAATCGCGTCTGACGGTCGCTGCCGAGTAACACGGCAATTTTCCGGCCGGTGACACTCATCGGAAGATCCGCCATTTCGGCAAGCGTTACGAATTTCCAAGGCCGCCCGGGCCGTTTCGTCGATTCGCTTAGGCAAGCCTCGTGAACGTGCAGCGAAATCCGATACTTAGTCACGGCATGCTTCAGTGTGGTTAACCGCAGGCCTGGATCGATCTTCACACCTAGCTCATCAGAAAGCAACGTTGCTGCAACCTCGACCGTGTCGGAGGCCGTTTCCGATGTCCTGGGAAAATCCCACAATCCAGCCCAACGTCGTCCCTCCGGCAGCGGTCGCACCAAATACTTCTGATTCGTTTCCGCCCGTTTGCTTGGTGCAGCCAGCACAAAGGCATGCTCCGTCCGATCCTCGTACTTCACGCGAGAGACCTTTCCTGGCACGACCTCCTCCAGTCCCAGTTTTCTGGCCTGGCAGGAGCTGGCAACCGGACATGCTTCGCACTCAGGACGTCGAGGCGTGCAGATCAGGGCCCCGAGTTCCATCGCCGCTTGATTGAATGTCCCTGCATCCTTGCGCGGCAACATTTCCTCGGCCACCTTCCACAACAACTTGTTGGCCGGCGTCTCTGTGGCAGGCGAACGCAATGCGATCCATCGGCTGAACACACGTTGCGTGTTCCCTTCCAAAATGGGCAAACGCTGTCCACGCGAGATGGAAAGAATGGCACCGGCGGTGTAACGTCCGATTCCAGGCAATGCCAAAACCTCTTCATAGGTTTCAGGGAACTCACCCTGATGCTCACGCACCATGAGCTTCGCTGCCGCGTGCATTGACCGAGCACGTCGGTAGTAGCCAAGGCCTTCCCAGTGACTGAGCAACGTCTGCTCGTCCGCGGCTGCCAACTTCGCGATTGTTGGAAACGACTTTAGAAACCGATCGTAATACGGAATCACCGTCGAAACCTGCGTCTGCTGCAGCATGATTTCGCTGACCCAAACTCGATAGGGCGTTGACCCATCACGCCAAGGCAGATCGCGCGAGTGCTTTCGATACCAGCTCAACAATCGACGCCGCAATCGACTTCGCCACGCGCTATCACGCCAAACGTCATCGTGAACTGGTAGAGCAACCGTTTTCTGGGAGGCGACCGTCTTACTCAAGATTCTTCGAATCGCCCCAACCGCAAGGTCACGCTTTCAATTTTGTCACCGCGACGAAATCGGACTTCCACTTCATCACCGGGCAAATGCTGATTGATCGCATCTTGAAGATCTTTAAAGCGCCCCACTTCGCGTTCCCCAATCTGAACGACCACATCTCCCTTGATCAATCCGGCACGTTCCGCCGCTCCTCCCACAACGACCGAGTTGATTTCACAGGCATCGAATCCGTCCAAACAGGTCACACCAAGGAAACCTCCTTGGCGGTGGTCAATCTTCAGCCCCGGCAAGAGCCCTCGCATCCATTCGACTTTTTCGGAAGAGATTCCAGTCCCCATAAGATTCAGTGAAAATCGAATGGGCATCGACGCGATAACGTCTCCCTGCTGCTCGGTCAGTGGCACGTAGCGGAACTCCATCGAATGGATTCGATTCATTCGCAACAGAGGATCGAGCGTGGCATCCTCTAACCCTTGTTCAACGTCTGCCAAGGCGATGGACTGCAAGCCTGGGATTTTGACGACTTGCCGAAGGACCTCCGGCACCACCGCGTCTCCCTTGATTCGGGCGTACTCCACTCCGCTCAACCACTCCAACCATTGAAGCGAACTCAGGTCTCCACGCCATTGACTATCAATCTGTACGATTAAGCGTGGTAGCGTGATGGACGAAATCGCGAATTCGTCCATCCCCACAAAAACGCCTGCCGTGGCCAATGCCTCGCGCGCTTGTTCGGCGCGATGTTGGCGGATGTCTTGAATCGCAATCCTAGCACTCGAGGCGCGTCGCCCAACCGCCTGGGTCGCTAACCGGCTGAGCTGCTCCCACGCCCCTCCATCTTCTGCCGGCGCCCGCGCAAACGCGATTTCGGTAAGAACTTCCGTCGCCCGCTCGATCACTTCCAAGTCGCCGACGCGTATCACCTGGACGAGCGCCGGAATCGCATCCACACCGGCAAGCACCAACTTCTCGGATGCTTTCTCGCGTCGCAGGTAATGGTCATGGCCAAGCTGGCTGACCCAATAATCGATCGAATCAGCGTCTCCATCGGTCGCTTTTGCATCCTGAGTCGCGGCGGCGAGTGCATCCTGCGCTGCGTCAGCCGCTTTCGCATCCGTTGCATCACTATCGAGTTCGACGGCTGAATCCTGCGAGCCCGTTGGGGATTCGACCTCGGTGGTCTGTTGGCCAAAAGCCACGGGGCACGACACGCAGAACCAAAAAATGCCTAGCAACGTGGGTAGCATCAGTCGCATCATCAAATCGGCAATCCTGAATGCATGGCGAAAGCTGAGATCGCTAAGAGGGTTGGGTTGGAGCAATCGCAGATCCAATCAAGCTCTTACAGATCTTGCCTCGAAGCCGACCTCCGAGGCTGACGCATTATACCGAAGACAGCAAATCCGCAGAACGCGATTTCGAAACTCGACTGTCGCGACACCAGGAAACCGCCTGGAGAGTGGCCTGATGGAACCACTACCCTTGAATCGTCGCCAAAACTTGGCCCGTCGCGACCTGATCCCCTACCGCAAATCGTAATTCGCCGACCGTCCCGTCGACCGGAGACGCAACTTCCATCTCCATCTTCATCGCTTCGAGAATCAAGATCGCCTCGCCGGCTCGCACACGATCACCCACATGCACCAGCTGCTTGAAAACCGCGCCCGGCATCTGCGACTTGACCTCCGTCATCTGCCCCCCGCCATCGGAAGACTCGCTTGCACTCTCAGTCGAGTCCTGAGGTTTGATCCCGACACGATAGACCTTGCCGTCCACGGTCACCATGTTGCCTTCGAACGCCATGAAGACTTCTTCGCCGTTGACCGAGACGACGTATTCGGCCGGGCCCGATTTGGGAGGTGCCACAGTCGTTGCCGCGGATTTGTCGATCTTGCGCACGCCCGTCTCGGCTTCCCCTTTCAGGAAACGAATGCCTTTTTCTTTGCAGGCAGCGGTGATGAAGATATTTTCGTCCGTCGTCTCGAGTCCTTCTTTCTCAAGCACTTCCTTTGCCGCTTCGATCCCTTTTGTAGGATCGGCGTCGTTCAATTCCAAGACTGGCCGAGTCGTGGGCTCCAGTTTCAACTGTTCTTGTGCAAGCTTGACGATCTCTTCATCCGGCGGCACAGGCGTCTTTCCAAAATAGCCGAGCACCATCTTGCCATACGGTTCAGCGATCTTCTTCCACGGCCCAAACATCACGTTATTGAACGCTTGCTGGAAATAGAATTGGGAGACGGGCGTGACCGAAGTTCCGAATCCGCCTTTGCGAACTACGTCGCCCATCGCCAGAATGATTTCGGGATACTTGTCCATGATGTTGTTGTCACGCAACATCTGCGTATTCGCGGTCAATGCACCGCCCGGCATGGGACTCCATGGAATCAGCGGCTCCACCGCCGTCGCCTCGGGCGGCAAGAAGTAGTCGCTCATGCAATCCTTAAATACTTCCTCTGCTTCCCGCACTTTTTCGACATCAATGTCCAGCTCATACTCGCTTCCGCGCAGTGCGTGCCACATCACCAGAATGTCCGGCTGGCAGGTACCACCGGAACATGGCGCCATCGACAAATCGATCGCGTCTGCGCCGGCATCGAGCGCTGCCTTGTTCGCTAAAACACTGACGCCGGCCGTTTCATGCGTGTGGAAGTGGATGAAGGTGTCGGCAGGCAACATTTTCCTTGCCTGTCGAATCGTCTCATAAACCTTTGACGGCACCGCTGTGCCAGAGGCGTCCTTGAAGCAAACCGCATCGAAGGGAATATCGGCGTCAAGAATCTGTCGAAGGGTGTCCGTGTAAAAGGCAGCGTCATGCGCTCCGGAGCATCCCGGCGGCAGTTCCATCAGCGTGACACAGACCTGGTGTTTCAAGCCAGCGTCGACAATGCACTGACCGCTGTAGATCAGATTATTGACATCGTTCAAGGCATCAAAATTGCGAATCGTCGTCATGCCATGCTTCTTGAAAAGCTGAGCATGCAAATTGACGATATCGCTCGATTGCGAATCAAGACCGACGACATTCACGCCACGCGCCAGCGTTTGCAGATTTGCATCTGGTCCCGCCGTTTCACGAAACGCATCCATCATGTCGAATGCGTCCTCGTTGCAATAAAAGTACAACGATTGAAATCTCGCGCCTCCGCCTGCCTCGAACCAGTTGATACCAGCATCGCGAGCAGCCTCAACAGCAGGCAAGAAATCTTGAGTGAAAACGCGTGCTCCGAAGACGGACTGAAACCCGTCGCGGAACGCGGTGCACATGAACTGGACTTTCTTTTTCGCCACGGTTCGAATTCTTCCGAAGGTGTCTTCTTAAATTGCCTCGAATTGAACGAAACTCAGGTCAACACTGACCAGAGCACGCCGGCAGCGATTGCCGAACCGACAACCCCCGCCACATTAGGAGCCATGGCATGCATCAACAGGAAGTTGTGAGGATCTTCCTGCTGACCAACCATCTGTACCACGCGAGCCGAGTCGGGCACGGCCGATACGCCCGCAGCCCCAACGAGCGGATTGATCTTTTCGGTTAGGAACAGATTCATCAGTTTCGCAAATAAGACGCCACCCGCGGTGGCAATCGCGAAGGAAAGTGCCCCCAGCCCAAAGATCTGCAACGATTGCTTCGTCAAGAACGTGTCCGCCTGTGTGCTGCAGCCAACCGCAAACCCAAGCAGAATCGTCACGACGTCGATCATCGCCGTTCGTGCGGTTCTCGCCAGTCGCTCCGTCACCAAACTTTCCTTCAACAGATTGCCGAAGAAAAGCATTCCGAGCAACACGATCGCTCCCGGCGCTATCATGGTCGAGATTAGAAAGGCTGCGACAGGGAAGATCATCTTCTCTCGTTTGGAGACCTTTCGCGGTGGTCGCATTCGGATCAACCGCTCATTGCGTGTGGTCAGCAGTCGCATGATTGGCGGCTGAATCACCGGCACGAGCGCCATGTAGGAGTAGGCAGCAATTGCAATCGCCCCCAACAACTCCGGCGCCAGCTTGGCTGCCAAAAAGATCGCAGTCGGACCATCTGCACCACCAATGATGCCAATCGCACCTGCTTCCTGAAAATCGAATCCGAGCCAAAGTGCCCCCAAAAAAGTCAGAAAGACTCCGATCTGCGCCGCCGCACCCAGCAACACAAGTTTGGGATTGGAAAGCATCGTGGAGAAGTCGGTCATCGCGCCGATGCCAAGAAAGATCAACGGCGGATAAACGCCCTGGCTGACCCCGAAGTACAGGTAGTTGAGCACGCTTCCCTCGTCATAGACGCTGAGCGACATGCCTTCCACGACGGGAATATTGCCAACGATCGCCCCCATTCCGATGGGGACCAATAACAGCGGCTCATAGTCTTTGGTGATGGCCAAAAATATGAACACGATGCCGATCACGATCATGATCGCATTGCCGAATTTGATCGATGCAAACCCAGTCGTTTGCAAGAACTCGTAGAGAATTTCCATCAGCTCGTTTTGTTACCCAGCGTCCTTAGGCTCGTGACTCATCGCTAGTTTTTCTTTCCGGACGCCTCTTCGGATTCCAACTGACGCTGGAATTCTGTGTGCAGCACAAATCCGATCGCCGCCAAAACCGCGTCGTTATCCGGGACTTGGCTTTCCGGATGCGAGTGGTGAGCCGGCGCATCATCAACCTCAGGCCAGTACTGCCCAACGAATCGCAAGATCCAAGGCAAAGACGCAATGAAGAGGCTGATCAGGATCAGCGCGGTGAACACGATGAGCAGACCAACAAACGCAATCGCGAGACCCTCAGCGGCCACGCTCTCATCCTCCGCCACCAGAAGACCGATCAAAGACGGTGTGAAATACATTCTGCAGACGTTCAGGGATGATTTGTGGGGAAAGCTATAAAACCAGAAACCCGCCAGCCGACGAAGCCCATTGGCTCGGATCTTGGTTTCCGCTTCGGTCTCGATCGCAAGCCCAACCGCTATATTCGCTCGGGCTTGATCGCTCCAGATCTTGCCATGCCGTGACAGCCTGTTACCACATGACTTCCGGACATGTTCCGAATTCCAGACATGTTAGCGACTCGACGATTCACGTCGGCAAATTGGCACGTAGTGGCTCTCGCGTTCGCGTTACGACATCAGAAAGGCGAAAGATATCGCATGGCGGGATCTTGTTCATCCCCCAAACAGACACGGGAAGCCGAAAACGAGGAAGGATTCCGCGAGGTTCAGACGTCGGAAACGCTCGGCACGCGAAAACCCTCGTTGTTTGGGTCTTTCAGAAGCTGATTGGCCGCCTCGGCGTGATCTCCGGTGTGACGTTCTGTCTCAGGATCAAACGTCAACCATGGGCCAACGTTGTACTCAGCCTTGTCCTCAGGAATTCCGACGCCGTCTCGCATGACTTCATGCAGTTTCAGGAAATGACCAGCCGCGTCCTGATTGTCGCCAAACTTCGCCGCCTTGGCATTGAATGGAGCCTTCTCTCCGAGACGGTAGGAATTGTTCATCAGGTGTCCCATCACGCAGCCATAGTGCGCGTCGTGAACATTCCCGTTGGCCATGCTGGGGTCGCCTGCACGAATCGCTGAAATGAATGCTCCCCAATTTCCGCCGGGCGTGACGTCACCCTGGGGAAGCTCTAACCGCTCGGGCTCGGATGCTCCGGGTCGCAGAATTTTGTAGGTCCCTTCGCCCGTGATCACGCTACCATCCTCCAGGTAGTATTCGTTGAAAACCTGCCTTTGATACTTGTCGTAATTCACGTTCCGCACGTTAAAGATCACCATTTGGCCGTTGGGATATTCTGCGACAGCAAACATGGTGTTGGGCGTTTCCCCCTGATCGTCCCACTGGAACCTTCCCCCGAGAGCCATCACGCGAACGGGATGCGTCTGGTCTTCGTCGAGGGCCCACCGTGCCACGTCCAACTGGTGCGTCCCCTGATTATTCAGATCACCGTTTCCTGTCTTCCAAAACCAATGCCAATCGTACGGATGGTAATTGGCGTGATAGTCACTGATGACGGCGGGGCCTTTCCATAAATCCCAATCGAGATTCGCCGGGGGCGGTCCGACGGGCTCATGACCAATTCCATTCCTCGGCTTGCAGCAATAACCGTACGCGATCTTCAGTCGCGGCAAATCACCATTGCGCAACGCTTGATGCAATCCCGCAATCCCAGCATCGCTTCGCCGCTGCGTGCCGTGCTGAATCACGACTCCGTATTTCTTCTGAGCCTCAACCGCAATGCGGCCTTCGACCACATCGTGGCTCATGGGTTTCTCGACGTA
>JBPCVD010000638.1:0-7491 GCA_051010815.1 Rubripirellula sp. | reverse complement strand
ATGTGGTCTTGTCGGGTGACGTGATCGATCGCAACATCGATCCGAACGCATTCAATACAGGTTCGTTCGGGACAAGCCCCGCCTTCAACTTTGACGACTCAAGCATGTGGGTCCAAGGTCTTGACCTGGGTTTGGTCATCGACATGTAGCCAGCTGCTGGGCACGGGCGGCTCCGACCTTGAAAGGTCCGGAACACCGCGTCGGAGCCGGCGTGACAATTCGAAAGCGTGGAAGACTTGTTCTTCCACGCTTTTTTTGTGCGCGGACGCACGTGAACGGCCACCTGAGCACTACCCTGTGCATCCCGTTCCATCTGATCCACTTCAGCTCACCCACCCCACTTCATCGAGGGACAACCATGACCGAATCACGCGTCGCGTTGGGACTGTGGCCCATCGCTGGAATCACGACGGTCGGCGTGACTCCCCAAGCTGTCAGCGAGACCATGAATGCGGCCATCGACGCAGGCATCACAACGTTCGATACCGCATTCAGCTACGGATACGACGGCGAGAGTGACCGGACGCTTGGAAAATACATCCAGAGCGATCGTGGACGATTTCATGTGATCGGTAAAGTTGGCCAACGCTGGACCGCTGACCGCCAGCGAGTCATCGACGGCACACCGGAAACTCTCACCAATGATGCCGAGAGCTCCCTGCAGCGGATCGGTATCGAGACATTCGACCTGCTGATGTTGCACAGTCCCGATCCCTCGGTCCCGATCGAGCGGTCGGCTGCTGCGATGCGTGCACTGCAACAACGCGGACTTTGCCACCGCATCGGCGTCTGCAACGTCAACACGGAACAGTTGTCACGGTTTCAGATGGAGGTTGGCTGTGATGCGATCCAATGCCCGCTCAACCTGCTGCAACGCGACGCACAGACCGACCTGATCCCGGCGTGTATCGAACATGGCACTCAGGTCCATGTTTATTGGACGCTAATGAAAGGATTGCTCGCTGGTCGAATCTCGCGGGATCACATCTTTGCCGAAGGCGACAGCCGCCCGAACTACGCGGTGTTTCAGGGGGCCGCTCGCGACCGCGCCCATCGCATCCTTGATCAAATGACGATCATCGCGAAAGACCATGAGCGAACGATCGCCCAGCTATCGATCGGTTGGGCGCTTGCACAACCTGGAATCAACCGTGCTCTCGTGGGAGCGCATCATCCCGCACAGGTTCGCGAGATCGCCCTTGCCCGTCCGCTGTCCACTGAACTGGCCAGCGAGATTGACCGGCTCGTGGAGTCGACGCAAGCATCCGATCATTGACGCGGCCGAGGTTTGTCGCCGAGGTTTGTCGTCGAGTTTTGTCGTCGAGCTTTGTCATCGACGCGCCCGCGGTTCAAACTGGATCCCAGTTAAGCATTCAGTGCTCAAGCTAGGCAGCCACACTGCGCAAACGGGGCGTCCGCATCAGCTCTATTCTTCGGCCAGCGTTGATTGCCGATCAACAAATCGAAACTTGCGAGTGGCTTAGAGATCGGTACTGCGAAGCAATTCGGCTGCTTCCGCCACGGTCGCTTTCGATTTTCGAGCCGACAGTTTCTTGACGGCCTTCTTGATCACTTTTTTCGCATCCGCGTCCTCGTCGGGAGCCGTTTGCAGACTCTGCAACTTTGCGGCCAGATCAGGATGTTTGGTCGCTTCGAAAACAGGTTGCAACAAGTTGATCGTTGCCGCCACGTCGGGCGCCGACACATCATGCGTCGAAATCAGCGACTTGACGCCATACTCGAACGCTTGTTGTGGATCACTGTTGGCCAAGTGGTAGGACGAAAGTCGTCCGAGCAACCAACTCTTTCGCACGGCACCATGCACTCCATTTTGGAGCAGTCCCTCGGATGCCGACGCATGATCGGCCGGTCCGCCTTGATAGGCAGCCTGCAGATAGGCCAAGTCAAGGTCGGGATGTTGGGCAATCCCATCATCGCCGCTCAACCCTTCCAGTAGATCCCAGCCACGAGTCTCTTCACCATCCGAAACGGTTTCAAAGGTGCCGGAGGACTCCATGACATCGCCACCCTCTGCCGCCTCAGCGTCCTCGAAAGATTCCACCTCAAAGGACTCGTCCGAATCCATTCCGGAGTACGCGGCTTCAAGCTTTCGCTTGTCGAGCCATGCGGCCACTGGGACCGAAACGATGACCGCGAGGAGAAGGATGACCCAGAAGACGAAGAACATCATCGATGTGGACGGGGTGTTGAAGGAGCGTGTGTGACAAGCAAGGCACTACCGCTAGACGATAGTTCAACCATGCCCAAGACGCAATTTTGGCGTCCCTGGAGCGGTGAAATTCGCTGTATATCCCGCACAATCCGGACACGCTGCCCTGTCCGGCACCTGGGTCAGGAGTCTTCGATGCCTAGCATCAGCCGAACCTCCGGTGAGACGACCTGGTCGACCAACCTTCCGCCGCGTGGGTTGTTCGACTTCACTTCGTTGTAAGCCGTTTGCAATTCACGTTTCAAATCGGACAACTTCTCGGTTCGTCCAAGTTTCGCCAGCAGTTGGCAGCGCTGGGCCAACGCCAAGACTTGAAAGACACGATCGACACTTGCCTTTTGCATCAGCTGATCCAGAGCCGCATCCGCCTCGCGAAGCCGTCCGTCGTCTTCGTAGTGTCGAGCCAATTGCAGTGTCGCTTTCGCTTGATACGCCGAGTTGGTGGCGTTCTCTTCCGAAGGGAAGTACTCACTGACCGATCGCCACGCCGCCTCATCGTCACGAAGCATCGCCTTCAGGTACTGTTCCTCGACAGTCTCCGCTTCGGTCACAACGTCCGGGCTGAGCAAATCCGTGACCGTTCGCTGCTTCATCTTGGTCGCGTAGCCCCAAGCGCCTACCGCGCAAAGCGTCGGCAGCAGCACGGCGGCGGTGAGTTGGGCATACTTCCGCCAGCGAAGTCGTCGCGCCTGGTCGGTTGCGCGTTGCAACCGAATGGTCGCAGCCGCAGTCCCAACACCGAAGCCTCCCAGATTCGAGGTCGATGCTTCGTTGCGAACCGCGTCCAGAAGTTCTGTGGGTGATTGGAATCTGTCCTGTGGTAGCTTGTTCATCAATCGAGAGACCACCGCGATCAGCCACTCCGGCAGATCGGCTTCCCCCGACGCACCTTTTCGATCGCGAGCGCGATCCAAGGGGGTCGGTGTTTCATGCAGGTGCATGAGCGCCAAGGCAAGCGGGTCATCCGCTTCGAACGGCGGTCGACCCGAAAGCAAGTGGTACATCGTGACGCCAAGCGAGTAGAGATCGCTACGGACGTCAACCGTTTTGCCCTGCACTTGCTCGGGGCTCATGTAACGCGGCGTGCCGAGTGTCAGTCCGGCTTGGGTTAGATTCGACTGCGTGGCATCCATGTCCGCCCCCAGTCTTGCGAGCCCGAAGTCGGCAACCTTGATGATGCCGCGCGAAGACAGCATCAGGTTTTCGGGTTTGATGTCGCGGTGCGTGATCCCCGCCTCCGCGGCGATTTCCAGCGCCGCAGCCACGCCGACGAGAATCTCAACGGCATCCTCTAAGCCGATGACGCCATGTTTATCGAGCGACTGACGAAGGTTCTCACCGTCGATCAGTTCCTGCGAGATGTAGTGGAACGAGTCGACATTGCCAACGTCGAACACTTGAACAATGTTCGGGTGATTGAGTTTGGCAGCAGCCCGAGCCTCACGTCGAAAACGTTGCACGTAATCCTTGTCGCGAGCATAGTCGCTTCTCAAGACCTTCAATGCGACGTCACGACCAAGCGATAGCTGTCGCGAGGCGTAGACATCGGCCATGCCACCTCGACCGAGCTTCCGCATCACTTGGTAGTCGCCCAATCGTGTCCCGATCAGACTGCTAGACGAATTCGACCGCTGCGAATCCGAGTCGGCCTGCGTCACAGCATCCCCTTGGTTCGTCTCGCCAAGACGGCTGTCACGAGTGACGCCGGCTTCACCTTTTTTGGGATCATCTTCAAGCGGGTTCAATGCACCGTCTCCTTACTGCGATCGGTCACCGGCATTTGCAACGGGACGACGACGCGATTCATTTTCCCGGATTGGAAACCTTCGAGATCCATTGTGACAAACTGAAATCCAAGGTCACGAAATCGAGGCGTCAACTCGGATGACAACTCAAACAACCGCGCGAGCTCCGCGCGAGGCACTTCGATTCGCGCCATTTCATCGGGATGCAACCTGACTCGGCAATCGCTGAATCCAACCGACCGCAACCAGTCCTCGGCCTGCTCGACCCGTTGCAAACGAGCCAGCGTGACTTCGACACCGTATGCGATTCGACTGGCCAAACAGGGTGAGGCCGGAAGTTGATGATTGGTCAAACCGAAGTGAGCTCCCAGATCGCGAACGTCTTTCTTGGTGAGTTGAAGGTCGGCCAGTGGCGTTCGGACCAACATGCGCCGCCCGGCTTCGATCCCCGGTCGATGATCGCCCAGATCGTCTGCATTGGTCCCCGATACCATCACAACGGGAAATCGCGATGATCGTCCACTGCCGGTCGGAGCCTGCTCCGCCCCAGCGGCTTCTTCGTCAGCACAAAACCGTTCCAAAGCTGCGTACAAAGTCTCTTTGCAAAAAAAGCATCGCTGGCTGTCATTGCGTCGATAATCTTCTCGCGACGTCTCTTCGGTGCCAATCAGACGGTGCGGGATCCCGATTTCCGAGGCCACGCGTTTCGCAATTTCCACCTGCCAGCGAGGCACGCTCGGCGAGTCGGCCGTGACCGCACATACCCAGTCGAGCGATGCGTGTTGAGCCGCCGCAGCCACAACGCTGCTATCGATCCCGCCAGAAAACGCAACGGCGACACGGCGATGAGGACGCAGCGCATCGATCAGGCGCTCGGCATTCAGTTCAGGTGTGCAGGTCACAGGCGGCGAAGGCGATAGGAAAATGGAGAGTCGACCTGAGACGAAGTCGTGAACGCAAAGTTCACGAATCAACGTTCGACTCAACGCGGACGTAGAATCCGGCGTCGAGGGATCGACCGACACTGTCCTCTAATTGTGACCGTCCCGATTCGAGAAGCAATCGGGAGGCCGCCTCCGCCCGGCGAAGAAAGGCAGAATGCCGAAGGAAATCCTCCACCTCCGCACGGTCGACTTCCTGGGAATGGCCAGTCACGAGCAGACGAAACGAGCTGGGTTCGAGCATCTTCATGCACTCCTGCAGGAGTGGCCACAAATCGCGTTCCAGTCGCCATGCCTTGCCCTTGGGCGAATGACCATAAGCGGGGGGGTCCAACACGATGGTGTGATAACGTCGCCCGCGACGGACTTCGCGGGCGGTGAACTTGGCGGCGTCATCCACCAGGTAGCGAATCGGCGGTTCCTGCCACCCATTGTGAGCCGCTGCGATCCTGACGGCATCGACATTCGGCTTGGCGGCGTCCACGTGCGCGACATGAAAGCCAGCAGCCACCAAGGCCATCGTGCTCGCGCCGGTATAGCCAAACAAGTTCAGCGACTGGCGAGGTGGACTCGCGACGCGGTTCGAACCGAGCCATTGCCAATTGCCGGACTGTTCGGGGAAGAGCCCGATGTGGCCGTAGGGCGTCGGCCGAACTGGCATGCTGAACGACCCACAATTGATCGACAGTCTCTCGGGCCAAGGAGTTCGATGAGCCCACGACTTGCGCTCGGGATCGTACACGGCATCCGCGTCCTGCCATCGACCAGGATGGTGGGGACGTTTACCAACCGCGGCTGGGGAGGGTCGATCGACGAGATGCCCTGCCAAAGATTCGAGCTTTCGACCGTTGCCAAAATCGATCAGCTGGTAGCGATCTTCGGACAAGGATTGGAGCTCAACGTTTCAGGTTCTTTTCCGAGTCGACCACCTCGGCAACTTCGGTCCCGTTTTCTACCTCCGCGACTTCGGTCCCGTTATCTGCCTCGGCGACTTCGGTCCCGTTGTCCACTTCAGCCATCTCGGTCTCACGCTCGGCTTCCGCGATCTCGGTTTCGTCGTTCGCTTCGGCGATTTCTGTTCCGTCGCCACCCTCGGCATCACCGGGCTGATCTGCGATCTGTTCACCATCGGAGAACCGCTCCATCTCTTCGGCGAGTTCTTCATCGGTGATGCCAATCATATCAGGGCTGAGGCCACCATGATTGAACACAGGCCAACCCTGTTGAAAGCGAACCTCGGCAGTGTAATCGACGGGAGGTCGCTCAAAGAAACGTGCCGGAGAACCGGTCGCACTTTTCTCACCGAACTTGATCGCACTGCCGGCCAATTGAGTCTGCTCACGAACGGTACCACCTTGGAACGGCCCGATTCCCATGACCCAGGTATCCTTGGCGGTGGCCAGCGAGCTGTCGACACCGGACTGCCAGATGGGCGCCCGAGTTTCACGGTCGTATGCAAAGGCGGCAACTTTCGCGGCAGCCTCGCGAGCCTCGCGTCGGGCCAATGCGATTTCACCGATCCGAGGAATGCTTGGTGCACCGGGAATCAGGTTGGCGGCCGTAGCGAGGGCATTGTTCTCGGGCACGCCAAACGTCACACGGTGATCGTCCTGGCCCAGGGTTCCGATCCGAGCCTCAATGATGATCTCTGCTTCGGCGTTCGCATCCTGGATCAAACAACCTGCCGCAACAATCTGTTGGCGCAGTGCGCTGGTCACGTATTCGGCGTTGACAAACCCCTCGCCTTTGACGTGCCGGAGGTAGCTCGTATCGAGATAGACACGGCGGCCGCTGAGGGGACGAAAGTCGATTCGTCCGATACTGCGATCGACCGCATCGCTCATGACCAATTGCTCAGTCGCCGTGTACTGCCGAGTCGTGCCGCACCCCTGCGTCAGCGCAGCGGCCAACAGCATCATGCATGCATTCCAACGGAAGCGACCCAAAGGCATGTTCAACAAACGGTAGGCGAAGCAAAGGTGGGCGAGTGCTGGGAGCATCCCCAGCACACACACTAGGAAGTAGTCTCTTGCGACTTCCCTCGACAACCCCAGTTTCCTGGGTTGCCGCGCGTGTTGATCGCCTCGCGCATTGAAAATTCCCGCCTCGACGACGTCAGGCTGAAATGCCGTGGGGGCCAGCATTCCCGACGTCGTCACTCATTCCGAAAGGCGGCTCGGATTTCGAACAGCCAACGTTCCACGCGACTCCTGGGTGCCAAGAGCTGGCGTGAAACTTCGTGCTTGCGAACCAGCTTAGGTTGCGGCCGTTTCGGTGACGGTCGTTTCAGTGACGGTCGCCGGCTCCATCGCTGCGGTATCGGTTGCGCCCTCTGTCTTGGCGGAACGACGGCGGCGACGACGTGGCGTGTCGTTGCCCCATTCCTTGGTCAGGGTCTCGAATACTTCCGGGGACTCGTAGCGAACGATGTTCTTGCCTTCGGGAATTGGACCAATCAGTCCACGAAACACAGGCATGCCGCGTAAACCAAGATCAGTGCTGCAATCGTCCGTCCCGATTTGAAGGTGCATTTTCAGGATGGGCTCACACGAGGGGTAGTCACGAATCAGCAAAG
>JBPCVD010000637.1:0-6566 GCA_051010815.1 Rubripirellula sp. | reverse complement strand
AGACAGAGCTCGGAGGGGAGAGACAGAGCTCGGAGGGGAGAGACAGAGCTCGGAGGGGAGAGACAGAGCTCGGAGGGGAGAGACAGAGCTCGGAGGGGAGAGACAGAGCTCGGAGGGGAGAGACGGGGTTCGGTATGGATTCGGTGCGGCGATTTGGCTCTCCCGATTCGATCGGCTCAGCAAACTGGAATTCTGTGATCGCGAACTCTGCGAAGAGGGAGTGGCGTGCGTAACCGATCGAGTGATCCAGTTTCGGTGGCACGCGAGTTCGGGAAATGTGAACCTACGGCTGCCGGTTTGCGTCGGACCTACTTCAAGGTTTCCAGGCCGCAATCTAGACTCCGCGGCCTGTGGTTGTCTCGCTGGGGACGCCAAGGGATTGTCGCTTCAGATTCAGGTGGCGTGATGTACGAATTTGTCGAAATGATCGCTGTCATTTCGGGAGCGATCTACGGCGTGCTTTTGGCGCGTCGCCATCACATGGACTTTGTTGGCGTCTTCAGCGTCGCCTTCATCTGCGCGTTTGGCGGCGGCACGCTGCGTGATCTATTCCTGGACCGGCACCCGCTATTTTGGATTCAGGAAGAGCACTATCCGATCATCGTGTTTGGGATCGCGCTGGCGGCTTCGATTCCCACTTCGCTGCCAACATGGGCAGAGAAAGTGCTCTACGTTCCAGACGCTGTCGGGCTGGGCTTGTTCAGCGTGGTGGGGGCGACGGCAGCCTTGCAGTCGGGGACGTCCTATTTCATCGCTTCGCTGCTGGGTGTCGTGACTGGAACGTTTGGCGGCGTGATGGGCGATATCGTTTGCAACAAAGTGCCGAGTTTGTTCCGCCATGCCCCCATGTATGCGACCTGTTCTTTCGTCGGATGTTGGTGGATGTTCTCCCTCAGTTGGCTCGGTTTTCCCAGTCAGTTCTGTTTCCTAAGTGCGATCGTGGTGATTGTCAGCCACCGTCTCCTCGCGTTGCGATTCAATTGGCGGCTTCCGCAGCGGGATGTAGCGGACGAAGCGAACGTAGGCTAGGTGTGCGGTTGGTAACGCGGCCCGGTCCGCAGCGACGCATCTCTAGTCAGGTTCCTAGTGAGGGGATCGGCCGTGTATGCTGCCGACTATGCACCTCCTGCTTCCCCTGATGGCCAGTCTGCTGTTTGTGAGTGGTTTGATTCTGATCAAACGCGCAAGTGTTGCAGGTGTCGCTCCGGTCACCACGTTGTTCTGCACGAACGTTGCCTCGTCGATCGCCTTTTCGTTCTTGTGGGTGTTGGGTGGCGAGAAAATAGACTGGGGCGTGATCTATCAACCGATGGTCATTGCCGTTTTATTTATCGCTGGCCTCGTGTTCACATTTCTCGCGATTGAGCGCGGCGATGTCTCGATCGCAACGCCGATATTCGGGGTCAAGGTCGTCTTCGTTGCGGTTCTGCTGACGTTCACCGGCGAGCAGAAGTTGCCGCCAGAAGTCTGGTACGCAGCGGCGCTAGCGACGACTGGGATTGCCCTGATTCAGTGGACGGGACGCGGCCACGCTCACCATGTGTGGTTCACGATCATCTTTGCACTGTCGGCTGCGACGTGTTACGCAACGTTCGATGTCTTGGTGCAAGGCTGGGCGCCCGAGTGGGGCGCCGGTCGATTCTTGCCCATTGTTTATTGGATCGTAGGACTGGCGTCGCTGTTGATGATTCCATGGGTAGACTTCAGCCAGTTGAAGAAGCCAGGCGTCCGAGGCTACCTGATTGCAGGTAGTTTTCTGATCGCGATGCAGGCGATTTGCATCGTGGTGGCAGTCGGCGTGTTTGGCGACGCTGCCCGTGTGAACGTGGTGTATGCCCTGCGCGGACTATGGGGTGTCGCACTCGCCTGGATCGTTGCAAAGATTTGGGGCGGGGCAGAAAGCGAGCATAGCAAGTCGGTTATGTTGACTCGTGTCGCAGGGGCCAGCGTGCTAACGATTGCTGTGATCCTGGCAATCCTGGCGAGTGACTGAACGGCCCCGATCTCCCGCCCTGATCTCCCGCCCTGGAGCGACGATCTCCCGCCCTGAAGCGACGATGTCCCGCCTCGAAGCGACGATCTCACTGAGGCAGTTTCAGGCGTTCAATGGAAGTCAGTTCGGGGCCACCGCCGCGGTTTCCGCTACCGGAAGCGGTGTAGACGTGATCGCCTACGATCGCAAAACCACTTCCATGACGTCCGCGCTGGAGATGAGGCCAAGTCCGCCATTGACCGGTGTCGACGTTCCAAGCTTCGACTTCATCGTGGGCTGGCTTGCGTCCACCGCTTTCGCCACCGCCAAGGACCAGTTCGCGTTTCCAAGCCATCGCCATGTTGCCCGCGCGGGGCGTGGGGATCGACGGGCTCTGCGATGGTGGTAGCCAGCTCTGTGATCCGAAGTCGTAAACGTCGATTGGCGTCAGCGTTCGACTGAAGACCTCCTTTGTTTTTTGTGACGTCGTGCGACCGGCGGGAGAATAGAGTTGATCGCCCACCACGACCGCCTGAAAGTGATCACGCGCGTGCGGGGCGTCTGGCAAGATTTCCCAATCACCCGTCTGTGGGTCGTACGCATCCAGCCATGGTTGGAATCCGTCGATGTGGCCGTTGGTGATTCCCCCGACAAGGTAGATCTTGCCTTGGTGATAGACGGCACCCGCACCGCCGCGGCGTCGCGTTGCGGGGATCGAATGTTTGAATTCAAAGCGATCTTCTTTTGGGAAGTAGACGACAATTTTTTCCAGCGGCGTTTCGCGAGGATAGGGTCCCGTCATCGCGCCCATCAGATAGATCGATTCGTCAACGACGACGGCTTGAAAATGGTGCAGTTCCAGAGGTGTCGGAGCATTCGCGGTCCACTGCTGGGTTGCGGGGTCGAAGATGTCGATTGGATTGATCCTCCGACCGCCGATCAGGTAGACCTTGTCGTCAAACGCAACGAGCGCCGCTTCGTGTCGCGCTGTGGGTGTCCCTTTCGCCTCGACCGATTGCCACTGCCACTCTTCCGCATTGGCCGGCAATACGGTCATCGCAATCGCTAGCAGCATTAGCTCCAACACAACAAGCGGACGAAGTGTGGCGATAAAAACCTCTGAAAACATGTGAGTGAGGCTTTTCGTGAATGGGAGATCGAGGGTGTGAATCGGCGGCCGCGGCAGTTCGCGTGGCAAAAGTTAGTCGCGCATGTCAAGGAACCAGCGTACGGCAATGATTAGCTCAGTTCGTAGTAGTGGCGCACCTGCTCGACCAATTCGATTTCGGGTTCCCTGAGACGTCGCCCCTTTCGCCACATGAATACGATTTGACGTCGCCCCAACTGGCGACGAAGCGATCGGGTTGCCAGCGACTTGCAGAGTTGGCCGTCGGGACGACCCGCCAGGATTCCGATCCCCATGCCGGCTTGGACGCACGCAATGGTGAATCCGCTGTTGTCCGTCTCGACGGCAATTTGAGCCTCGAGTCGATCCCGGTGCAACGCCTGCTCTAACGCATCTCGGCCATGCGTTCCCGGCGTCGTCACGATCAACTCATGTTTGACCAGTTCCTTCAAGCTGCTCGTGTTCGCGATCGTGAACGGATGTTGGCGAGGCGAGACGGCCAGGAAGTCGACGAAGTAGGCGGGCTCGTAATGAATCATCGGTGATTCCTGTTCAAAGCCCGGTTCCAGTGTTAACGCCAAATCAGCCTCACCAGAGATCAACAACTCTTCGGCCCGGCGGTTGTTGCCATGTCGTATCAGCAGCCTGCTGGAATGCTGGGCGCGGAAATCGCCGAGTGGTTGAGACAGGTCTTCAATCATCATCCGGACACCCGTCACAAGTGTGATCGTTGGGTCATCATTGGACTCCGAGACAACGTCGAACGTCGATTCGAGACCGACCAGGATCTGGTCCAGTGAGTCGTAGAGTCGAGTCGCCGTGACGGTCGGTTTGACTTGGCGACCCGTTTTTTCAAACAGCCGCACACGATAGATCTTTTCGAGCGACTGAATGTGCTGCCAGATGGTCGGCACGCTCAATCCGGCGACGCGTGCGGCCGCTGCGTACCCGCTCTGCTCGTACACATGCCGAAACGTCAGCAGTTGCTGGACGCTGAGGTCGCCGGAGCGATACGGAAGGGCTGCGGATAGCTGGGTTTTATCGTTCACAATCAACAAATGATCATTCGAGTTTATTTTATTGTTGCGAATGAAGGCGATGCGTACAATGCCGCTCGCCTTGCCAGAGCGTAGGGACAGCGGAAGATTCTCGCCCCAACCGTGGATGCATGAGTGATGGACCAGCCGATCGCGACCCGCCAACGATATTGGCTGATCTTTCTGCTGTTCTTGCACACCGTGAACACGTACATGGATCGCGTTTGCATCTCTGCCGCGAAGGGCTCGATGCAAGATGACATCAGTGGTCTTGATGACCAGATGATGGGCTATGTGTTCGGGATCTTCGCGGTCGGCTACGCCTTGTTTCAGATTCCGGCAGGTTGGTTCAGTGACCGGGTGGGTCCACGACGTGCGTTAACGATCGTGGTGATTATCTGGAGCATCTTCACTGCATTGACGGGGGCGGTGTTCACAGCAATCGGTCTGCTGGTCGTGCGGTTTCTATTCGGTGTTGGGGAGGCGGGGGCCTATCCCGGCGCGACACGCGCTCTGTACAGCTGGTTGCCGGCCAAAGAGCGAGGATTTGGGCAGGGCATTTTTCACTCCGGTGCGCGAGTCGGCGCTGCGGCTTCCTTGATCGTGATGCCTTGGCTGATCGATCAAATTGGTTGGCGGATGACTTTCGGCGTGAATGCGTTGTTGGGCTTGGTTTGGGGCGCAGTTTGGTGGATCTGGTATCGCGACAGGCCGTCGGATCATCAAAAGGTCAATCAGGCGGAATGCGATTTGATTGAGCAAGGGATTCGGGAAGAAGCGTCCACAAACGAGGCTATCCCTTTCATCCAGATCGTTACGAGCACGAACGTATTGCTGGCCATGTTTCAATACGCCGCAAGCAATATCACGTTTTTCATCAGCATTACCTGGATGCAGCCGTACGTCAGAAGTACGTGGGGAGACGAATACGCTTACGTTGCCTCGATCCCGCTGTTATGTGGGGCCGTGGCCCTTTGGGTTTCCGGATTCTCAGTGACCTACCTGCACCAACGTGGAATGCCCGTGTTGTCGCGTCGTTTGCCGGCGATGATCGGCTACGCATTGGGTGCGGTTGGAATGTTATTGTGCACGCAAATGGCTGAATCGGAATCGGTATGGCCTTTCATCGCTTGTTTCTCACTTGCCATCTTTGGCGTCGAAATGACGCTTAGCTCAAGCTGGGCGTTCTGCATGGACATTGGTGGCGACCGATCCGGCGCGGTGTCGGGCGCGATGAACATGGTAGGAAACATGGGCGCTGCGTTGAGCGCGGTGTTGTTCCCCTACTTTGTTGCCAACGTCACCATTCCCGTGTTGGCCGAGACGCCCGGGACTGCGAGTTCATTCTTCGTGTTTGCGGCCGTGATGAACGTGTTGGCGGTGTTCGCATGGTGTTTCATGAATCCACGCCGACAGCTCAAAGAGATTTCGGCCGCAGCAATGAAGGCACGCCTGGCATTCTTTGTCGCTCTCGTCGTCGCGGTCGTTTCCGCTTTGCTGTACACGAAATTTGTGCTGCCCGGAAAGGCTGCAGAGGAATCTCCACAGGAAGCGGAGGTCATCCGGCAGGAGTCGGAGACCGATGAGGTGCAGCCATGAGCAAGTTACGCGGAGTTGTTGTTGGGGCTGGTTACTTCAGCCAGTTTCACTTTGACGGTTGGAGCCGGCTTGATGACATTGAAATCGTGGGCGTTTGCGATTTTGACTTGGAACGCGCGGAGCAGGCGGTCAAAACGTACGACGCTGGTTCGGCGTATCGCGATGTTGCGACGATGCTTGAACGTGAGAAGCCAGACTTCATCGACATTGTGACTCGCCCCGATTCGCACTTGGCATTGGTCACGCTGGCGGCCAAGCATGGGATTCCCGCGATCTGTCAGAAGCCGCTTGCCCCCACCTATGAAGAGTCGTGCGAAATCGTACGCGTTGCCCAGGCGGCCGAATTACCGCTGATGGTGCACGAGAATTTTCGATTTCAACCGTGGTACCGCGAGATCAAGCGTCAGCTTGAGGCCCACGCCATTGGCGATCGATTGCATTCAATCTCTTTTCGTTGCCGCACTGGCGACGGTTGGCAATCCGATGCCTACATGGCACGCCAGCCCTATTTTCGTGAGATGCCTAAGTTCTTGATCTTCGAAACTGGCGTTCATTTCATTGATACCTTTCGTTATTTGGGTGGCGAGATCGATGGTGTGTTCGCTTCTTTAAGAACGTTGAACGATGACATCGTAGGAGAGGACGCGGGAACGGTTCTCTTTGAATTCATGGATGGCAGTCGTGGACTGTGGGATGCCAATCGCTTCAACGAGCCCAATTCCGAAGACCCGCGTTACACCTTTGGTGAAGCACTCGTTGAGGGTAATGGAGGCTCGCTTCGTCTCTATTCCGACGGAAGATTGACTCTGCAACGCTTGGGGCAGTCGGAAGG
>JBPCVD010000636.1:0-3598 GCA_051010815.1 Rubripirellula sp. | reverse complement strand
GGCTTTACTCGGGTGCGCAAGATGCCTCGAAAAAGCAAGCGATGGCATTCGACCTTTCGCCTTTTGATCACAAACTCTTGAAGTTCGGAAAGCTGTTTCGAAGTCGGTTCATGAGCCTCGACGTCTCGCGGCGCTTGCTATCTGCTCTTGACCTCGGATGGCAAACCCTTGCCGAATGTTTCGAACCCGAAGAACTGTTGATGAAGCAGACGTTGGTCGACAAATACTATCCGGTCAAACAAGGAACTCCCTCCGTCCGAAGTGAACCTGCGGAGAATCCAATGAGCGGAGACGTACAGAAGGAATCATGAGACTTTCGCTCAACAAGAATTCTCTGAAGCAACAACGAGACCAGCTCAAGCTGTACGAGCGTTTTCTACCATCGCTCGACCTGAAGCGACAACAATTACTTGGAGCATGGAAAGAGTCGCGTGAGCGATTGGCAGAAGCCGAACAGAAGATCGAGGTCTATCGCAAGTCTCTGGACCAGATGTTGCCACTGTTAGGAAGCTCGACGTTGCAGCGAAGAGATCTATCCTCGTTGGTTCGAGTCGAAGAGGTGCTCATCGAGGAGGAGAATGTTGTCGGCGCGCGCGTGCCGGTCGTCCGCCGCATTGAGTTTCAGCGATCTGAATATTCCACTCTCACGTTGCCTTTCTGGATCGACCAGTTGGTTGAGAGCCTTGAAAACCTGGCAAAATTGCGAATTCAGCACCAAGTGCAACAGGCTCGTGTCAATCGCCTGGGAGCCGCGGCCAGGAAGATCACCCAGCGTGTCAACCTGTTCGAGAAAGTGCTGATTCCGACGGCCAACGACAACATCAAGAAAATTCGAATCGCAATGTCCGACGAAGAGCGTTCCGCGGTCGTCCGGTCGAAGCTCGCAAAGAAGAAGCATCGCACGCAGTAATCCACGTTATGGCAATCGTCGCACTCGACCGCTTGACCGTCATCGGCATCAGCCGCCAGAAAGAAGCTGCGCTCGATGGGTTGCAGGGACTCGGTTGCGTGCACCTGGTCAACCTGCGCGAGCCCACCAAAGGTCCACGCGAATTAGTTTCCAAAGAAGCGCGGGAAGCCCTTCGTTATCTGCAATCCTGCCCCGAACTGAGAAAGATCACGACGGCCGGATCGCGATACGAACGACAACCGTTGATGGACGAAATACTTGAGATCAAGGGTGACTCCGAGCGACTCTCCGCCGAACGCGACGGCCTGATAACGTCGATCGAAATGTTGAGTCCTTGGGGCGAATTTCAATTGCCCGAAACACACGAAATTGATCACGACCAATTTTGGTTCTACGTTGTGCCACAGCGGCAATTTGTCGAACCTGAAAGCGAGGCGTGGAGTGTCGTCAAACGCGATAATCGATTCGCCTATGTTGTCGTAGTGGCGAGTACGCCTCCCGAGGCACTTGCTCCCTTCGCCGTGGAACTGGACCGACGTCCGCTGTCACAATTGAGGCAACGCCTTGCCTCCGTCGACGAGCAACTCGATGAATTGCAGTGGCGACGCGTCGGACTGACTCGTTGGCGACGTCTTCTTCGCGATGACCTCAACGCAGCGGACGACAAGGCCGCCCGGCTTGCGGCAGCCGAAGGCATGCTGGACGACGAAACCTTATTTGCCTTGCAGGGCTGGGTACCACGCGTCGCGACCGAAGATGTCAAGCAATTCGCCCAGCAGCAACAACTCGCGTTGACCGTCGAGCCTGCCGGTCCGGACGATTCAGCCCCCACTCTTTTAAGGAACCCAGAGCGAGTCGCGGGCGCGGAGGGTTGCGTGACCTTCTACATCACACCCGGATACCACGCATGGGATCCCACGACGATTGTCTTTTTCTCGTTCAGCTTGTTCTTCGCCATGATCATTGCGGACGCAGGCTATGGTCTCATGATGGCAGGGGCGTTGGCCTGTTTTTGGAATAAGCTCAGCAAGACGCCAAAGAGTCGTCGCAATCGCAATCTGTTGATCGGTATCATCAGCGCGACGATCATGTACGGCGCCGTCGTTGGAAGCTACTTCGGTGTCGAGCCTCCCCCTGGCTCGATTCTCGATCGTGTGCGGATTCGCATTGATGGCCAGCCAATGATGAGTAATCAAACGGCGATGATGCTGATTGCCGTTGCCATCGGAGTCGCGCATCTTGTGCTGGCCAATGTGATCTCTGCGTACCAAAAGCGGAGCAGCTTGCGTTGCTTGGGGCACCTCGGCTGGGCGATGATCATGCTGGGGGCCTTTCTCATCGGCGGCGGAATGTTTGCCGAGGTGGAGATGCTTTCGACGGTCGGGAAGATCATGGCGGGATTCGGCGCGGTGTTCGTGCTGTGCTTCAGCAGCGATCGACGCGACGAGGGATGGGGCCTCAAATCGACCGCCTTGCGTTTGATGGACGGAGGCCTGCAGTTCGCGAACTTGTCCAAGGCGTTCGGAGACGTGTTGAGCTACTTGCGGCTGTTCGCTTTGGGATTGGCTAGTGCGCAATTGGCCGTGACGTTCAACGGATTGGCAGCTGATGCCATGAGTGCGGGCGGCATCGGATTGTTACTTGCAATTTTGATCTTGATTGTGGGTCATACGATCAATTTTGCGTTGGCGCTTCTCAGTGGCGTCGTGCATGGCCTGCGTTTGAATTGCATCGAGTTCTTCAATTGGAGCCTGACGGAAGAAGGTTACACCTTTCAACCCTTCAGAAAGAAAGCAGAGTCATAATGGATATGTTCGTAATCATGATGGGCTGGGCGGGCATTTACGGCCCTACCGCGTTGGGTGCAATCGGCAGCATCATTGGCTGCGCCCGTGCCGGGCAGGCCGCGTGCGGTGCGATGATCGATGTCGAAAGTGGCTACGGCCGCCTGATTGGCCTCTCCGCCTTGCCCTCGTCTCAGATCATCTACGGCATCGTGGTCATGTTCACACTCAATCGAGAGGTGACGACCGAAACGGCACCCGGCTTGTTCGCCATCGGAATGCTCTGCGGTCTTGCGTTAATGATGAGCGCGATTTTCCAGGGCCTGTGTTGCGCATCGGCCATCGCAGCTAGCAAGACGAAGCCGGAAATTTTCGGTTTGTCTGCGGCTCCGGCAGCGATCGTGGAAGGATTCGCTGTGTTTGCTTTTATCTTCGCATTGGTCATCTCCGGGGGAATACCAACACCGGGCGCCTAACACGTTGACGCAATCCGGCGTATTCCCACCGCCAACGAACTAAACCTTGAGTGCTGTGACGAGACTGAATGACATGAACTCTGATACGAATGAATCTGCAGGCGTGCAACAACTGATTGATCGATTGCACCAGGAGGGCGTCGATAAGGGGAAGGAGCAAGCCGACGACATGCTTGTCAGCGCCAGACGACAAGCGATGGAACTGCTGGACAATGCGAGGCATGAAGCAGAGGAGTTGCTTGCCAACGCGCGCAATGAGGCAGAGCAGACACGCAGTAGCGGCGAAGAGGCCGTTCGCCTTGCGGGACGTGACGCAATCCTGAGCCTGACCGAGGACTTGCGACTCGATTGTGAACGCAAACTCAAGAATTTGGTGGGTCACACGCTCCAGGATCGCGAGTTATTGAAATCGATGATCCTTGAGATCG
>JBPCVD010000635.1:0-12044 GCA_051010815.1 Rubripirellula sp. | reverse complement strand
CTTGGTCTGTCTTGATCCGAAAACTGGCAACGAGAAATGGCGTGTTGATTTTCCTGCCGCGATGGGCACGCCGCTTCCCGCATTCGGTGCTTGTTGCTCGCCGTTGATCGACGGAGACGCCGCCTACGTTCAGACTGGAGGAGCGTTGGTTAAGATCGCTTTGAAGGATGGGAGTGTCGTCTGGAACTCGCTCGAAGATAGTGCTGGGATGATGAGCAGCGGTGCCTTTTCGAGTCCCATCATCGCGACGATTGCCGGTCAGCGGCAGTTGGTCGTTCAAACACGTCAGGAAATGTGTGGCGTCGATCTGGCGACGGGAAGTGTTTACTGGAGCCAGCCGATCGAATCGTTTCGAGGCATGAACATTCTGACGCCGGTAATCATCGGTGATCGAATCTTCAACACAGCCCACAGCGGCAAGGCACAGATGTTTGAGGTTAGTCGTGCCGACGATGGGAAGTGGAGTGTCGCAGAGGTCTGGAATCAAAAGAGTCAGGGCTACATGTCTTCGCCAGTAATGATTGGCGACGCGATCTACTTGCATCAGAAGAACCAACGGGCAACTGCCCTGGGCGCCGGCGATGGTGCAGTCCGCTGGACGAGTTCTCCTTTTGGGAAATACTGGAGTATGGTGACCAACGGAAAGAAGATCCTTGCTTTGGATAACGGCGGAGACTTGCTGTTAGTTGCTCCCTCCAACGAGAGCCTGGACATCGTCGATCGCATGAAGGTTGCCGACGACTCGTGGGCTCACCTGGCGGTTCAAGGAAATCGTTTGATCGTTCGAGACCTGAAGTCTTTGAAGGTCTTTGAGTGGCAGTGATCCGCAGCCATCAAAGTTGGTTGCGAAGGCAACCGTCGAGACGTTCGATGTGATTTGAACGACTTGACGACGCGTCGAACGGTGTTAGGCTGAGTTTGGATCGTCACTTTCTCGTGTGTCGGGCCTGCGTCGACAGGCCCTGTGAATGTCATCGTCGAAACTTCGCCGCCAAATCGCTTGGGAGGCGGCCCGCTTGATGTACTCGCGTGAAGTCAGCGAGTATTACGTTGCTAAGCAGAAGGCCGCCAAGCGGATTTATCGGGGCTGGATCAAGCCAGCCGATCTTCCCACCAACGCTGAAATACGCGAGCAAGTTCAAATGCTCGCTCGGCTTCATGAAGGTGCCGACTCCCACGCGGAACGCTTGCTTCGCATGCGGGTCCGAGCGGTTTGGTGGATGAAGCGGCTCGCTCAATTTCACCCCAAGCTTATCGGCAGTGTGCTGACCGGAAGCATTCGTCAGGGCTCCGACATTGACCTGCACGTGTTTGCTGCGAATCCGCATTCGATCACCGTACAGCTTGACGATCTGGGCGTGGCGTATGAGCTCGAACGAAAACGTGTCGTGAAGGATGGCGAACAAAGGGTCTTTACGCATCTCCATGTACGCGATGAGTTTCCTCTGGAGCTCACCGTTTATCACCCCTCGCTGCTTGGCTTTCGTTTTAAAAGTTCGATCACAAACAAATCGATTGAACGCGCAAGCCTCGCGGAACTGGAACGGCTGATCGCGCTAGAGCACGGTGTTGATTCAGAAGCCCAGTCGGTGGCGTTGGCAGAAATCGACACCAGCCCCGATCGCTATCAAGTCTTTCAGGCTCTGATGATCCCGTTGGAAAACGTGAAGCAGAGTCCAAAGTACCACCCGGAGGGAGACGCTCTCTTTCACAGTCTGCAGGTGTATGGTTTGGCCCGCGAGGAAATGCCGTATGACGAAGAGTTTCTGTTGGCAGCGCTGCTGCATGATGTGGGAAAAGCAATTGACCGCGACGACCATGTGGCGGCGGGGTTGGAAGCTCTTGAGGGCTTCATCACGGACCGGACGGTTTGGCTGATCGAACATCACATGGAAGCGCATCATCTTCACGATCGGACGATCGGCGCCCGGCGACGAAGAAGACTGGAAACGCATGCTTGGTTCGAAGATCTAAGATTGCTGGGAGAGTGTGATCGCGGGGGGCGAGTTCCCGGAGCCGACGTTGACGAGCTTGAAGAGGCGCTCGACTACATCGAAGGTATCGAAGAAATGTTTGGCGAATAGTCGCGCTGCGGGTCGCGTCCACGGTGCCGGAGATGGGTTGATCGAGAGACGTCATGTCACGTTTAACCGGCGACATGTCTCACGCCCCGGCTAGGAACGATTCGAATTCGTTCGGTTAACGGTGGATTCGATTTCACCCTCGTTAACACGAGTTCGGATCGTGTCGCCCTGGTGGACGTCGTCCGCATTTTGAATGGTGTTGCCAGCATCGTCGAAAGTGACGCTGTAACCACGGGTGAGCACATTGAGCGGGGAAAGCGCGGACAGCGTGGCTGCCGCTTTGCCGAGCCGTGTCTGGTCGAGTTTGATCTTCGCAAGCATCGTTTTTCGAGCGCGAGCATCGAGTTCATCCAACATGCGAGAACGCATTCGCACCATCTCGTGAGGCTTGCGCATGATCGAGCGTGTTCCGATCGCGTCGAGCCGGCTGCGTCTTGAATCCAGCGTGTTTCGAATCGTGCGTTGAAGTCGCAGTCGCATTTCGGAGACAGATTGATCGATCAAATCGGCATCCGGCAGGACTCTCGTTGCACCGTCGGTCGGCGTCAACGCCCGGACGTCGGCGGCGAGATCGCACAGCGTGATGTCGACTTCGTGCCCGACCGCAGAGATCGTCGGGAGGGTCGAGGCTGCTACGGCGCGAACGACCGGTTCTTCATTGAAGCACCACAGATCTTCGAGGCTTCCGCCTCCGCGCGCTAAAACCAAAACGTCGATGGGGGGCTGAACCCGATGAGCCGACCGAATGGCCGCCACAATCGATGCTGCGGCGCCCTTCCCCTGCACGAGCGCGGGAATGACGAGGATCTCAACACCCTTCCAACGTTGCGCCGCCGCCTTCAAAAAATCGCGGACGGCCGCGCCGCTCGGGCTGGTGATGATGGCGATTCTGCGTGGATAACGGGGGAGAGATTGTTTCCGCTCGGCAGCGAACAGTCCCTCCGCATTCAGTTTGGCCTGCAATTCGAGAAACGCTTGCTGAAGGGCACCGAGACCCTGCGTCTGGACCTTGCGAACGACCAGGGAGTAAGAGCCCCGAGCAGAATAGACCTCCACGTCACCAAAGCAGAGAACCGATTGCCCTTCCTTGATCTCCGTTTTCATCCGCATCGCGGTGCTTCGCCAGATCACGCCCCGTATCTGCGAATGGTCGTCCTTGAGCGTGAAGTACAGGTGACCGCTTCGGGGCCGCGACAAGTCCGAAATTTCACCCTCGATCCAAATCGACGGGAAGGTTCCTTCGAGGATGGCTTTGATGTGTCCGGTCAGTTCGCTGACCGAAACCGCTTGCACAGGCACTTGGCTCATGGCTGCTGTCCTTTGTGGCGCCCGATCAAATCGTCCACTCACCCTGGAAGACTTCTTGAGCCGGGCCGGTCATCATCACGCGTCCCGAATCTTTTTTCCATTCCAGCGTCAAATCGCCACCTAAAAGATGGTTCAGAATCTTTCGCTCGGTACGTCCCGTCAGAACGCCGGCAACGCAAACGGCCGAAGCCCCCGTTCCGCAGGCCCAGGTTTCACCCGAACCTCGTTCCCATGTCCGTTGGCGAACTTCATCCCGTGAGATCAGTTCGACGAATTCGATGTTCGTTCGGTTGGGGAATCTTGAGTCCTGTTCGATTTGCGGGCCGAGGCCCAAGACAAGTGCGTCGGTGGCTTCCTCAACAAAAAGTATGCAGTGTGGGTTGCCCATCGAGACACACGTGGCCTGAAAGGTTTGGCCGCCGAATTCGACCGGTAGATCGATGACCTGGCCCGAGGTGGCAAGCGTGGTGGGAATCTCCGAGGCTTCCAGTCCCGGTTTCCCCATATCAACTGTGACCTGAGATACTTTTCCCGACGGTCCAAGTTGCAAGTCAATGCCCAGGACACCAGCGCCGGTCTCGATCTTCAATGCAGGCTTCGCTGCGATTCCGTGATCGTGGACATACTTGGCGACGCACCGAAGGCCATTTCCGCACATTTCAGATTCGCTTCCGTCCGCATTGAACATTTGCATGCGGGCATCACCAACCTCACTCGGGCGAATCAGAATCAATCCATCTGCACCGATGCCAAAGTGGCGGTGGGACATTTGCCGGGCTAATTCGGCCAAATCGTCCGGTAGCTCCTCGCGAAAACAGTCGACGTAGACGTAGTCGTTTCCGGCACCGTGCATTTTCGTGAATTTCATGGGGGACATCGTACAAGGAAGATTTAGAACTGGGAACCAAACCGATGGTCACTAACCGATCACGGTCTCAGACAAAGAGCGGTCAACGAGGTTGAAGGCGGGGGCTTTTTCTGTCCTGGGCTCCGCTCTTCCCCGAGTCGGCACAGTCCCCTAACCTCTTGGCATCTGAATCTTATGAAGCAAGGTATCTTTGTGTCGTGACCCGCGAATCTGTCGGGCCAGTGTCAGCTTTTTCTTTCTTCTTCGAGGCGTTCGCCGCAATGGACGATCTGTACCGCTACGTTCGCGACATTCCTGACTATCCCAAGCCTGGAATCTTGTTTCGCGATATCACACCTTTGTTGGCCAACCCGGGCGCGGTCAAGAAGGCGGCGGAAGCCATGGCGGCACCGTTTGTCGATCAAAAGGTAGACGTGATTGCGGCGGCCGAGGCTCGCGGTTTTATTTTCGCTGCTCCGCTGGCGATTCAGCTGAACGCTGGATTCGTGCCTATCCGCAAGCCTGGAAAGTTGCCTTTTGAGCTCTACTCGTTCGCGTACGAATTGGAGTACGGCACGGACGAGCTCCAGATCCATGTCGATGGCGTCAAGCCTGGCCAACGGGTCTTGTTGGTCGACGATTTGCTTGCGACCGGCGGGACGATGGAAGCCTGTTGTCGACTGCTGGAGAAAACCGATGCCGAGATTATCGGTTGTTCGTTCTTGATTCACCTGGTTCAGCTAGGAGGGCACGAGCGTCTGAATCCGTACCCGATCCATTCGGTCCTGAAGTATGACCAGGATGATCATGAGGCCGAGCTGAGTCCTTGAGTCGGTGCTAGCCTTGCAGCCGATGACCGCATCGATAGCAGTACGTGGCCTCTTCGCGTTGGCCAGGTGCCTCGCAGTTGTGACAGGTCGATTCTTTGCCTGGCGTCGCTTGGTGTTGCTGAATGAATTCAGCACTGACGAAGGTTGAGGGCACAATGATCAGACTGTATCCGAGCAAGATCAGGATCGCAGAGATCATCTTTCCCGCGGCAGTCTTGGGGACGACGTCGCCGTAGCCAACGGTGGTCATCGTTACGATTGCCCAGTACATCGCTTGCGGGATCGATGTGAATTGACTCTCGGGCCGATTCTTGATTTCCCGGATCGCATCGACCGTTTCCAGTCGTTCCTGCCACAGGTCGGAATCCTGTTCCGTACGCGCGGTGTCGATCTTGTCCTCGATTTTATCGACCATCTCATCGAGGTCGACCGTGTCGAGCAGTTTGCCGATGGCATCTGGGCCGATATCCGCTGTGAATTCGGAGTCGCCGTACTTGGTTTGGGCTTGGAGGTATTCGTCCAGGGTCAACAGTTGGTGCAATTGCAATTCTGTCTTGCCCGGATCCAGCACAACGTAGTCACTCAAGTCAATGATCTTCTCGATCGCCAGAGGCTCCATGTTCAGCACGATCGCTAAATCCTGGGGACTCTGGTCGACGCCGTCCTGCGAAAAGGTTTCGATGTGATACATCAGTGTGCCACTGATGGTCACGGCCACGAGCACGACGGCGACAAAGACGATGATTTTGTCTCGCACGCGCCAGATCGCTGAGGCGAGTTGATCCGCCTCATTCATCATCCGCCATAGCTTCAGCACGCGGAACACACGCAGCAAACGGATGCTCCGCAGGATAACGAAGGATCGGGATGAGGTTCCTACGAAATACGTGACATACGATGGCAGGATGCTCAGCAGGTCAATGATGCCCCAGAAGCTGAATGCGTAGCGAAATGGGTGACGCACGCAAAAGAGACGCAGGACGTACTCAATCGTAAAAAGAATGGTCAGCACCCATTCAGTCACTTCGAAGAAGGTGATCAGCCGAGGGCGTTGCGCGTAACCGGGGACGGTCTCGAGCGAGACAATGGTGATGCTTGCCAGAATGGCAATCAGGAGCGAGATGTCGAACCAACGACCGGCTGGCGTCTCCGCTTCAAAGATGATGTCGTAGAGTTCGCTGCGTATTCCCGGCGATTCGGGACGCAGTGTTAGTCGGCGACGTTCGGCTCTCGGGTTGTTCGGTGACATCTTGCTGATGAATGCGGTTGTGGCGGTCGAGAATCCGAAACGCGTTGATTGCAATGGTGCGCGTGAGGTCAGATTCTAATTTGGGCCGACGGAAAAGGGTCGGCGGCGTGCAATCCTTCCTGGACTTCCATTTCCTGGGGCAATGAATGCTTTTTACGTAGGCACGGAAATCGCCCATTCCGGGGCGGGAAATCGTGCGTCCAGTGTCGGAAATTCGAACGGTTCAGAATTTCCAACGATATTCCATTCTTGTGCCGTAAACATCTTCCAATCCTCTTCTCCATCCATACATGGTGTCGAAGCGCCAAAGCGTGGCGTTGGTCAACGGAATTTGAAACCTTGCTCCTAACGCGAATTGGTCGCTTGGGACGGCAGCGTTCTTGCTGCCGTGTGGTGTCAGATAAGCCGCTTCCAACAAGAGTTGTCGGTCGAGGTCGTTGCCGATCAGGTCGACCCCAATGACACCGCCGGCCGTATCGCTTCCCGAGGCATCCAGCGTGGCCAAACCGTTGACACCGTCGGTATCAAAGTTGATTCCAGTGTTCCGCAAGATGCCGCCCGAGACACCGGCGCGAGCGACCGACTGAGGGCGATCCCATCCGACGAAGAAGTTTGCGTAGGGAACGAACGTCAAAGGGGAGGAAGTGATCCAACTGTTTTCAACAAGCAGAAGCGCACCATCAGCAGTGCGTTCTTGGTCCGGCAAGTCCTGTCCCGCGTTGACGATCACACGAACGCTATTGCTAATTCGGTCAAAATAGCGGCGTGTGAAGCTCGTCGTTATGTTGTGATAGCTTCGTTCGCTGAAATTGCGATCGTGAACGTAGGCGTAACCCGATTCGATGTAACCACCGTAAGCTTCAATGAACCATGCGGTACCAAATGCCTGTGCAGCGTGCTTGCTTGAGCCGAATGCTGGACTGTTGAGTTGGTCGAACACGGCAAAGAATGTTGCGTCATAGTTTGCCCAATTCAAGAGTCGACTGTGGCGGGCAGGGAGTGAGATCGCGCCGCCGGTGACCGCGTCCTCCATCCAAATACCGTTTTGGAACAACAGCGGAACGAGTCCAAGGGTGATGGGTAATTCGAACGGCGATGAAACGTCAAACAAACCACCCAGCATTGAACCAACATCACCCTCGAAAAATCCTGTCACGGGTGTCAGATCGAATTGCTGGCGGTATTCCAATTCGCCATCGACCAGTTGCAGTCCCGAGAAGTCAGCGCCGTTATCGATAGGTCCAACAAAGGCGTGGAATCGCCCTGAGTCGGTAATCTTCAGGTCCAGGTCGAGGTTGAGCCGATTCGACCAGTTGTCTGATCGGCCCAGCGCATTTCGGCCGGTGAGCAGGCCGGAGCGAAAGTCTCCATACACATAGAACTCTGGACGCACTAAGTTCGTCGCGCCGAACCAATTGATCCCTCTTGGTGTGATACCGTTTCCATAGAAGATACGCCCCCATTCGACCCAGGGGTGCTGAGTCGGCACATTGTATTTGCAGTCGTAAACCCACTCTTCACGTTGACCGTCGAAGTACATGGACGCGTTGTCCATTGGCGTTGGCGAAAAGTCGCCGTAAAAACCAAAGTCGGGATCGCTGCACTGTGGCAACGTCGTGGGAGCGAGCGTCGAGGTAGTGCTGGGGTCAGAGCCAGCGCCGATAATCGGGGTGCTCGACAACGGTGCGGGCAATTCTTCGTTGCGGTCGAGATCATTTGAGACCGGTGGCAACTGGTTCATCGACATGCCGGCAGCGCGATGCAGCGGCGCGCCGTAAGGTCGAGTTCGCAATTCAATCAGCGCGTCGTTGACAGCGAAGTCGAACCACAGTTCGTCATAGCCAGACGACGGATAGCGTCCCGTTGGGCCCGTGGCCAAAGAGGGTGGCAGCAGTTGTGTTCCGATGCGGCGCGACAGTTCCGTGCTGTTCCGTTTCGATTGCTGATTGGCCCACACGGCGTCTTTGATCGGCTTGATGGCAGGTAATCGTTGTGGACGCGGCGGCGACGTCGCCGGCAATCGGGTCGGTCGCGGTTTTGTCCGATCTTCTTTGACGGCATCGGAGAAAGGCTCGCTATCTCCTGCCAATAGCAGAGGCGTGAAGCCAAAGAAGAGGATCGCGCACGCGGCGACCACGCGACGGATTCTCTCGAGGCGCGAGAGAGCATCCTTTGGCGTACGGTCGGCTTGAAGCTCCAGTTGCGTCACGTTGTCTTATTTGACCAGGAAGGTATGGCTGCTGATGCGGAGGTCGAGCATGTTCTCGTTCATGCGGCGAATCATGTCGGGCGTGCTATGAATCTGTCGCATGAAGTAGATCGGCTCTGTCCGACTACGCATTCTGACGCTCAAGCGGTACGTGCCACGTTTCTGCAGAGCCTCAGCCGGGATGTGGTACTTCGGCGTACGATGATCAAGTGGTGGAATTGAGTGTGCTTCCATCCGGATCAATGGTGGATGGTTGAGTACGCTGACAGGGACCGCGCCGGGACGGAGAAAGACGAGCTGATCCAAGCTGAAGTTGAGTGGAAGCGCCGCTTCGCGGTCGGTACCGTGGACGTTGTTGATCAAGAACTTTGTTTGCAGATTGAACAGGTCTTTGTCGCGTGGGACGCGACCCTCAGCAACGTCGACGGAATTCATGTCCGCAAGATCGGCATGATGATCGAGGTAGCCGCTTTCCCAAACTCGTTTGCCCTCGGGGTTGATCAAGGCGACATTGAGCCAAAGCTGTGGTTGAGCGCCCAGCGAGCCTGTCGGCAGGTTGTGCCCTTCGCTTGTATTGCTGACTCGATACCCAATTTTCATTGGATGCCCCGCCCGTGGTTTTCGGTAGAAATAGGGACCTTCCACATTCAAACCGGCCTCCATCGTCATCACGGCGGAGCCTCGCTTCTCGGCGATCTTCTTGAGGTTCGCATCGATGACCTTGCGGCCATCTCGACGATCGTCGCCATTATCCCATGGAGGCGGAAAGTAGGTTCCGGGTGGAACCGCACGCTCGAACTCTTCGGTGCCCCATCCCGCGCGATAGTCAAACGTCAGCCATTCACGAGGCGTGTAACGATTCGCGTCTGGATTGTGTGGGAAAACGCCGGGATGAGCGATCGAGTACCCGGGGCCCCAAAACATATGACTCGATTTCTTTCGCGGTTCGCCGTACGGTTTCCCGTTAATTTCCGCGATGTGTCCCCAGTCGTAGCCGTCGGGTTTTCCGGGGACGGCGCCCATGTGACATTGCTGGCAGGTGATTCCCTTTTTGGCAGCTGGGCCGTGTCGATATTGCGCATGAACGACTTCCAACCAGATACCAGGATGGACGGCTACCTGATGACAGGAGACGCAGACGTCGCTGTTGGTCAACGGTTTGAAGAAGTAGCTCGAATTGTGGATTGCCTGGCCCGGCGTCGTTTGGTGCGGGTTCGTTTTTAGCTTCAGCTCATCGGCATGCTCGATTGCCGATGCAAGCCCATGTCCGTTCGATCCACTGCCGACCGGCTGGAAAATGTTCCCTGGTTCGATTCGACGATCACCGTTGCTCCGCCAGTAGTGTTCACGAATTCGATGGCAAGCAATGCACGTTACGCCCTCACGAACGACGGGTGGAGCATCGAGAGCGCTCGTCGTGCGAGGAAGGTTGAGTTGTGTTCCCACCGGGGAATGGCAACGGACACAAAAGTATCCGACCGTTCCACGTGTGTAATCGGTCATGGCCTGTTCGAAGCGATGAAACATCGGAGACACCATCGCGTAGGCGTGACCGCTTGCCCTCCACTCTTCGTACTGGCTGGGGTGACATTTACGACAGCTCTCGGCGGAGGGGTAGCAGTTCTCGGTCCAAAGCGCCTCGTGTGGATCGGCCGATCGACCGTCGTCCGCGGCAAGCGGATCGGATTCGGCAGTGCCCGGGAGCAGTGATTCGGGGCCAAGGCGATCGAGGGGGTTGCCAAATTCGCTGAGAGGATCTTGTTCGAAGGCGGATCCATCGGGTGCATCAGGGCCATTCCGCGCGTCTGGGCCATTGGGCGGCAGCAGCGAATCGGCCGCCCGACGCGAGTCGGCGCCGTCGGAAAGCAGGTCGTCGTCCCCGAGAAGCAAGTCGTCATCCAGGAGCCGATTGTCGTCGTTCGGAAGTAGATCGTTGGCGCCGGCACCACCTAGCGGCAACGGGTTTGCGATAGCACCACCTAGAAACGATTGGTTTGGTAGCTGCGGCGGCGTTTCGATTGAATGCTTGTCGTTGGGATTGAACGCGATGCGCGTGGGACGTTTCTTGGCTGCATTGCGATTCTCTGCGGCCGTGGATCGCACTCCGAACGCGATTGCGGACAGGGCAGCAGCTACCCCCAGCAGGATGGCAATCGATGAGCGGTTGGATCGACGCATGACGGTTCGGAACGGACGGAAAGCGGGTCAGACGGCGCGGCGCGCCACGTCATTCAATCCATCGACATCCGATGACCGTCACAACGGTTCCGATGCATTCCCTTGGCACAATGCCTACGATCGTCAGGGTTTGACGCTTCGGGGGGATGCTGGGGGCTCTCAATCGATACAGAGTGAAATGGGGGAGCGAGGAAACCACGAGAACCAGATGGAATCGTTCAAGTCTTTGGGTACTCGCCCGATCGTCACGTATGTTTGAGTTGAATTACGCGCCCTCGGGCACAGGGCATGACTCGTCAATTAAATCCTCACGCTTTTCCCATTTGCCCTTCTGTTGTTGGAAGTCAATTCAATGTCCGCTCCTGCAGAAACCACCGAGACTCAAGACCACACCTACTTTCGGTGTCCGGTTCAGGCAGATCATGGAAGAGCGACGATTCGCGTTGGTCGGCGCAAGACGTACGCACAGGTTCAAGAGACTTCAATCGACGGATTCACCGTCCTGGTGAAACCTCGCGACGCAAGCAAGCTGAAAGTCGGGCGTCCTTGGGTGTTGGAGTACGACGGCACGCGTGTTGAAGTGCATGCACAGTGGTTCTTCAACTCGCCCGACGGGCACGTCCAGATGGGACTGCGTCGGCTGCGTGACCTGACACGTCCAGAGCCTATCCGAATGTCGCTATTGGCGCGATACGGCGGTGAACGTTGCGAAGATCCCAGTTTCTCAGCAGCGATCTTTGGCGGATTCGTGCTGTGCCTTTTCTCGATGATGGCCATGCCCGGTCTGGGGGATAGCCTGGGGACGTCCGATCGCATTCAAGACACAGTGCAGTGGATCATCAAGGGCATCGACCAATCCATTGGCCAGTACCTGTAATCTCGGGCAGCATTTGTTTGGGCAGTTGCTGCGACCTTGGGCAGCGACTGCAACCTCGGGCAGAGCCGTCAAATTGGGCCCACCTATGATTTGTGGGCCCCACTTCGAACGGCACGATTACGGCGACGAGCGATTGAGGCCTACGAGCAGTCCTTGACTTGGTTGGCCTCGATCGCCTTTCCAACGATCGCAATCGCTTGGTCCAAGACTTCTTCTGCCGTCAGGTCATCGCTTTCAAGCACGACGGCATTCTCCGCCGGACGCAGTGCGCCCATTGGACGATTGCGGTCTTCCAAGTCACGACGATCTTGAGCCTGCAGAATTTCTTCCAAGGCTATCGGGCGTCCCGCCTCAGCAAGTTGCTGGTGACGGCGGCGAGCCCGTTCCTCGGGAGAAGCCGTCAGGAAAATCTTGCATTCCGCGTCGGGAAAGACTTCTGAACCCTGGTCACGCCCCTCAGTC
>JBPCVD010000634.1:0-3758 GCA_051010815.1 Rubripirellula sp. | reverse complement strand
GCACCACGTCAGTGCAGTTGTGCCGGACGTTGTGCCGGACGTTGGCCACTAGGCAAGGCTCAGCCCTGCAGAAGTTCACGCGGCCCGGCGAAGTGATTGGCGGGGAATCGCGCTACGCGTCCATGAGCTTCGCCCCTCCGTCGATCAGCCGTTTCCGCATGTGCTTGAGGGTTTCGTCGACGGATTCGTTCAGCTGACGCGGCCATCTTGCAGGTTTCGTAATCGGCATGGCCTGCCTTTGATGCTGGATTCTCGTCGTTTGGAGGGGAAATCTTACCCTGACGACCGTAGACGCCCGTGGTAAACTAGGGATCCCACCTTGCCATGGTCACGCTTGTTTTGGCGTTTTCCTCCCACCCTTCGGTTGCCCATGCCGCTCCACCGTCGTCATTTTTTGCGCAGCAGTTCATCTTTGGTTGCGCTGCCGGTTCTCGAGTCACTCGGTTGGCAGAGATTTGCCACAGCGGCAGCCCCCGTGAAGCCTACCAATCGCATGGTCTTTCTTGGCTTCGGTTGGGGGGTGACACGTGAAGATTGGTTCCCCAGCACGGAGGCGACCGGCGCCGACTACGCGTTGCCATCGGGGCTCGAGCCACTTGCACGCCACAAGCAAGATCTGACCATCATTCAAAACCTGAACAACCAATTCAGTTCGGAGGCGCACTGGGGGAGCACGTTCTATCTGACCGGTGCCAACCGGTATGCCGAACCAGGCAAGAGTTTTCACAACAGTGTGTCGGCTGACCAAGTGGCGGCGGAGGCATTCGGTAGCGAGACACGCTTCACTTCCATTCAGTTGGGTAGTAAAGATGCCAATAACTCGGGGCACGGACCTGGGCTGTCGTTAGCTTGGAGTCGCCAGGGAAAGCCGATTGCTGGACTCGATACCCCGGTCGCTGCCTTTCACAAGTTGTTTTCCGACGACAAGACTCCACTCGCTCAACGTCAGGCGATGTTGGTCAAACAGCGAAGCGTCCTGGACACCGTGATGGAAGACGCGAAGTCGGTTGGGCGCGGATTGGGGCGGCAGGATACTGACAAGTTGAGTGAGTATTTGCAGTCCATTCGTGATATCGAAATTCGCTTGTCAAAAGAAGAGCAGTGGTTGGATGTGCCGAAGTCACGGCCCAGCAGTCCTCCCGACGCGCCAAATGGAGATGTCGCTGGCTATGAAGAAATCAAGATCATGTATGACTTGATGGTGGCTGCGATGCAGGTCGATGCGACTCGCGTCTTTACGTATCGGCAACCGGTCGAGAATTTGATCAAGAGTTTGGGGGCGACGATTAGTGGTCACAACATGAGTCACTACACGAGTGGTGCGAGGAAGGAAGTATCACAACTGCGGGATCAAAAACAGTCAGAGTTGCTGGCCCATTTCATTGATCGACTGAAGGCGACAAAGGAGTCGGACGGGAGTCGGCTCTACGATCATGTGTCACTCAGTTACGGCAGTAACATCAATTCGATCCACTATCTGACGAACTGCCCGACCATCGTCACGGGCGGCGGTGCCGGCGTGTCACACGGTCGACATCTGTTGGCCGAGAAGGGGACGCCACTGTGCAACTTGTGGCTAAGCTTGTTGCGCGGCAGTGGCGTGAATGTCGAATCGCATGGTGACAGCACTGGCATTCTCGATGAGTTGTTTGTTGGTTGAGGCCAAAATGCGTCCTGGCGGGCCATGGCGGTGTCGCCGATCGTTTTCGGAGTTCGTGCCTCAATGAATCAAGTGTCTTTCAAATACTCTCGAAGTCTCATCGCCTTGTTGATCTGCGGTTGGTTCACGTCGCCCGCTGTTGCGGCAGAGCGAGCCGAAGGCTTCGCCGATCATCTGCAGCCGATGTTCGCCAAACATTGTGTGCAATGTCACGGTGCGGACGATGACGTCATGGGCGACGTTAATCTTGCCGCGATGACCGGAGTCGAGGATTTGCTTGACGATCCCGAGTTGCTGCAGAATTTGATACGCGTCATCGACCTTGGGGAAATGCCGCCCGACGAAGAGGCGGCGTTGCAGCTTTCGGAACGCGAAGATTTGCTGCGAGAGTTGCGGACTCAATTGAACTTTTCGATTGGACGTGATTCAGAGCTTGGCGTCACACCGATGCGCCGCATGAATCGCTTTCAGTACAACAACGCTGTGCAGGATTTATTCGAGCTGAAGTGTGTTGTCTTGACATTGCCGGAACGGATGATGCGAGACCATAGCAGTTATTTTCAGCCTGCGGCGGGGAAAGTCTCGGACAGCGTCAAGGTCGGCAGTCGACCGCTCGGGAAGTCTCAGCTCATCGAACGTCGGCTTGCGGGTGTTGCCGCGTTTCCCCAGGATCTCCGTGCTGAGCATGGGTACGATAACCGAGGTGATCAACTTTCTCTTTCACCGTTGCTGATGGAGTCCTTTCTTTCGCTCAGCCAGTCCGTCACGCAGAGTCCCGACTTCAATGCGCGGAATGTCGGTATCTGGAAATCGTTCTTTGTGGAGCCCTCGGGTGACGCCGAACTTTCTGAAATGCTCCAAGAGCGTTTGCGCCCTTTTCTGCTCCACGCGTTTCGACGTCCGGTCGACGATGCAACGGTGGATCGATACGTAAACTATGCCGCCGCTCAGATCGACTCGGGAGTTGAGTATGCCGAGGCCATGAAGATGGTGGCCGCTGCTGTGATCGCCTCGCCCAAGTTTCTGTATCTGTATGACGAGGCAGGTAGTGTTTCCGAACGACTGGCCAGCTTTGATTTGGCATCACGACTTTCATTTTTCCTGTGGGGGAGTTTGCCCGATCGTGAGTTGTTGGATGTCGCTGCTGCCGGCGATCTTGCACAACCGAATATCCTCGAGGGCCAATTCAATCGGATGATTCAGGACCGCAAGCTCAAGCGGTTTTGTGACAGTTTTCCTTCTCAATGGTTGCAGCTTGATCGAATCATTTCCTCCGTTCCGAATCGCGACGAGTTTCCTGGGTTCTACATAGCGAAGTATCGGCAGAGCATGCACATGATGCTCGAACCTCTTTTGCTTTTCGAAACGGTATTGATTGAAGATCTTCCCATCACGCAGTTGATCGATTCTGACTTTACCTATCGTTCGGCACTGTTGCGCAAGGCGTATGGCGATCCGCCGATGGCGAATTCTGGCAAAGGCGGAGGTGTGACTGTGTTGAACTTTGATCGGCAGCCAATCACCGACCGTCGTCAGGGTGGCGTGATTACGAATGCGGCGGTGATGACGATGACGTCGGGGCCTGAGCGAACGCAGCCGATCACGCGGGGCGCATGGGTGGCGACGGTCGTTTTTAATCAACCGCCCGAACCCCCGCCGGCGGATGTCCCATCGTTAGATGAAAAGCCGCCCGAAGGCGAAGAAGACCTGACGTTGCGCGAGCGTTTGGCGTTGCATCGCGAGCGAGCCGACTGCGCGGGGTGCCATGAACGCATCGATCCAATTGGCTTCGCACTTGAAAACTATGATCCCATCGGTCGATGGCGAGATCAGTACGAGAACGGCCGCGACGTCGACATGGAGGGGAAGTTGTTCCGAAAACACGCCTTCACGAACGTGGTCGAATTCAAAGATGCGATTCTGGCGGAAAAGGATCGTTTCACGCGAGGGTTCGCGGGACATGTTCTGTCCTTTGCGCTCGCTCGAGAACTTGGACCGGCGGATCAGCCTGCAATTGACAAGGTTGCTGGGACGACTGCGGAGGACGACTACAAAATCCAAACGTTGCTTCGGCAGGTCGTCTTGAGCGAGCCCTTCC
>JBPCVD010000633.1:0-3807 GCA_051010815.1 Rubripirellula sp. | reverse complement strand
GTCGATTTCCGGTGCTGGGTCGATTTCCGGTACTGGGTCGATTTCCAGTTGTTGGGCGGTTGCCAGTACTTGGACGATCTCCGGTGCTGGGTCGAGTGCCGGTGCTAGGTCGGCTTCCCAGGTCAGGACGACTGCCAGTACTGGGGCGAGTGCCGGTGCTGGGACGCTGCGTCGATGGCCGACTGCCGGTGCTGGGACGACTGCCAGTACTTGGGCGCTGTGTTGATGGCCGGCTGCCGGTGCTGGGACGACTGCCCGTGCTGGGACGACTGCCCGTGCTCGGGCGTTGCGTCGATGGCCGACTCGAACTCGAACGACTCCCACCCGCGCGACTCATGGAGGGCGTTCTCGAAGCGCTGCTCGAACGATTCATTGAACTGCCCCCTGACGACCGAGAGGGTGCTGAACGCGAGGCGCCTCCGGAACGAGCTCCACCTCCTGAACGAGCTCCGCCTCCTCCGCCTCCTCGGCCACCCCCTCGTGCGCCGCGAGCCCACGCGTCTCCAACGCTAAGGGCAACTACCAAAAATCCCAATGTAAGAACAAAGCATGTGCGTTTCATGGCAAGACTCCGAGTGATCAATGAGCGGTTATGAGATTGGGTGGGTTCACTGTTGTGCGCGTACAACTCGTATCGGCTTGATGCTAGGCAACAGCTCTCCATCCACCTGGCGGCCAATGGCGCGGAACTGAATCGTGTTCGCATCCACGAGATCGTAAATGTTGGTGGACGAACCCCGTCGACCATCCGGCAGCACGTTCAACATTTGCACGCTCCACTGCCCATCGCCTCCTGACCAACGGCCGGCACCAAAACCACCATCGGAATCGAACATCCAGGAACGAATTGCCTCGGAGTGTGGATCCCATCCGATGACTTGCGTGCCTTCGAAGTCAACCCGACCTTCTACAAAGACTTTGAATGACCGAACGATGAAATTGCTATTCGTTGTCCATCGGCACGTCGTTTCGACGGCTCCCGTTTCGTCCTCGTCGACCCACGTTCCAATCATCCACTCCAAGGCTTGCAGCTGGTCATAGTGAGACGGAGGCGGCTCGGGCACGCTTTGTTCCCGCGTACTGTCGATCTTCCACTTCCCACCACTTTTCACATGAACCGCTTCATACTCAGATTCGCTCGGCGGCTGTTCCGGCGCCAGAACGCGAGCGATTCCCGACTCAACGGCGACGCTCGGCGAGATGAATTCGATGGAGGTGCCGGCAAGTTCGAGTTTCGCATTGGGGGATTCGTCAAAGTAGGCCTTGAACTCCTCCGCCAATTGGGCCTGTCCCGTCAACGTGTTGCCTCCAGGCGTGACCAACTCTCCCTGCGGTCCCCAATGCGACGCTAAAGCTTTGGCATCACCTTGGTTGAAGGCATCCACATACGACTTGATTGCAGCTCGAATCGCGGATTCATCTTCATCGCGTGGACTGGTCGACTCTCCGACCTCGACAACGGCAACCTTCGCCTCTTCACTAGACGTTGCAGATTCCTGTGCGTGAAGCAGGCCGATCTGCACGAGACATGCAGCCGTTATCGCCATGATCCTCTTCATTGGACACCCTTGAGATCAGAGAAAAGTAAATCGTGATCGCCTGCGTACAGCGGCAGGCGAAGTCAACGATTTGGTGCCCCACAAATCCCTCTGTGCGAATCAATCCGATATGCAATCGATTGTTGTGATTGACTCCACCGAATCGTTTTCAGGCTCCCAGTCTATCAAACCTGGTGACGCGAAACGGTCAACGTCCTCGCGTGACAGGTCAGAAAGCGACGATCCGATCCGCATCCCGATCTCTGCTGAGCCATTGCCGACACGCCGATGACATTTCTATGCGGATGGCTTGATGTGTGCACCTATGTCATCCCCGCGCGTTCTGCTTCGGTGGCACTTCCGACATCAGGACCGATTCCTTCCATGCTGTTTGCCGATGAATCCGATGTGGTTCCGACGATCCGACGCTGAATCGCGAGGTGGTCGAAAACGAACGTTCAGCTTAAAAAGCGTCTCCTGTGCGTCTGTCACAATCTCTCGATCCGTCATCTTCAGCGCGTCCACCTAGACGAAACCCAAGGGTGAGTTGTTTCGTATCCACCGGAAACATATTTCAGTCTTCAGTTTCGGGATTCCGAAATAGACTAGTGAACCTCTGTCGCGTGAGCGTGCAGACTCACCGCACTTTGGCCACAAGCATCGATGTACACCCAAGCCGCCAACCCAATCACCACGCTGTGGACCGTCTCCAGAGAGTTGTGGCGACACTTCATTCCAATCTTTCTGTATGTGATTGTGATTGAACTCTTGGACGTGCGTTACCACCTGGAAAACTACAATTTTCCGGTCCCGGTCGTCGCGGTGCTGGGCACGGTCATCGGCTTGATCCTGGCATTCCGAACCAACTCTTGTTACGGCCGTTGGTGGGAAGCCCGCACATTGTGGGGTGCCATCGTTAACGATTCGCGTTCCTGGACACGGCAACTCATCGAGTTCACCTCCAACGTTGACCTTAAAACGGATGCCACCCTGCGTCGAATGTCGCATCGACAGATCGCGTGGTGCTACGCGCTGAGCCGTTCCCTTCGGACGCAGGATCCCACTCAGGACCTTGCCGGCATCTTGTCGATCGAAGAAATCTCACAATGCAAAATGACGCATCATGTGCCCAACGATCTGCTATTGAGGCAAGCGAAGGAGCTTCGCAGCCTGTACGACATGGGCCATTTGGAGCTCTTCCAATTCGTGGAACTTGAGAAGACGCTGACTCGGCTGACAGATTCGATGGGAGGTTGCGAACGCATCAAGAACACGAATTTCCCCAGCTCCTACTCGCGATTGGTCAACACTCTGATCTATTTGTTTGTGATCTTCCTGCCATTCGGCTTGGTCGGTGTTCCTGCGTTTGGTTTGATCACGACGTCGGTCAGTTTCGCGATGGCTTTTCTCATGATCGATCGCGTTTCAATTTTTCTCCAGGACCCCTTCAGTTCGCGGCCTTCCGACACGCCCATGTTGAGTCTTTCACGGACCATCGAAATCAATATCCGCGAGATGCTGGGGGAAACCGAGTTGCCCGAAAAGATGAAACCCATCAACGGCGTCTTGAATTGAGCGTGACTTCAACGAGCGGTCCCAAGGAAGCGCTCCGTCCAACATTGGGTGGCGTGCTGGGCCCTCCGGCTGATGTCAGCCGTGAAACTGCCCTCGCGTGGTATCGCCGGAAATGGTATCAGCGAGCAACGGCTGACACGATCATCGACGCCGCCTCCATATCCGAAGTCCCAAATGCTCAATCGTCGGCGAAAATCGCAGCTCATTTCCTACAGCGTTGCCCTAGCCATCCTGATCCTTCGCCTGAGCTGTCGCATCCGACTTCATGGCGACCCTCGGAAACGGTTGAAGGAAAAAAAGACACGTTACGTCTACGCAGTGTTGCACGCGCATCAGGTCGCCGCGATCATTGACGGCGAACCAGGGACGGGCGCGATGGTATCTCAGTCCGGGGATGGGGAAATCATCGTTCCTTCACTTCGAATTCGAGGTATCGTTCCGGTACGTGGAAGTGGAGGCCGAGGGCAGGGTAAAGGACGCGGCGGACTTGCCGCTTTGGAAGCTTTGATCCAACACGTCGTCGGTGGTCGTCCCGCCTACCTGGCGGTCGACGGGCCCCGCGGACCGCGTGGCCACGTTCAGCGTGGCATCGTCAAGTTGGCAAGCCAGCATCCGACCGTCGGCCACGATCAGTAAACCGTTCGAGTGCTTCGAATCCTTCGTAAAGACTCCAAGCTTGCCATCGGAAGACAAC
>JBPCVD010000632.1:0-6365 GCA_051010815.1 Rubripirellula sp. | reverse complement strand
AACTCTCGATTACGAAGCCGCTCTCCTGGAAGACACGCCAATACTCTGACAACGGTCGATGGAACCAGATGAATTCATCGGTGAAGTGTCCCCAAGGCGCTTCGCGTCTCTTCCCCATTTTGAAATATGAGTCATCCCACAGATAGGAGACGGCGCCATCATGAGTTCCATCGGAAGCCTGCCCCTGCGGGAAGCAGGGATGCGAAAAGACCAGCACCGCGACACCGCCCACCCTCAACACGCGATGAAAGGCTTCGACGGCTGCCGAAAGATCGGGACAGTCCATCAAGACGTAGTTGGAGACGATGAGGTCAGTGGAACTCGACAGAATCGTGCTGAGTTGAGTGCAGGAGTCATGGCGGAAGTCGAGGCTTGGTGACCTGCCGCGAGCAATGTCCAGCATCGATTCCGAAAGGTCGACCCCAATCGTCCTGGCACCACGTTGAGCCAGGATGCGAGTGAGATACCCCGTGCCACATCCCGCATCGAGCACATCTCGATTGGCGACGTCTCCCGCAAGCCTCCAAAGGACGGGGTCCGAGTTCAGGCGTCGATTGTTGTCCCCAGTATCGCCGACTTGCGTGTCCCAGTCTTGGGCAACGCGATTCCAGAATTCTCGCGTCTCGGCCAGTCGGGGATCGTCTGTCATCGTCGTTTTTCGTCCTTCGAAGCGTGGTCAAAGGGATGTGCATCGTGGTGTTCGCCGCTACCCTGAACAATGTAGCGAACAACGAGATGGCTGAAAGATCGTGAACCCGTGCAAGAGATTCCGATCTGCCGAGTTCATTCGAACCTGATGAATCAAAACGCAATCGAAACGAACGAACCAACGCCCGAACGTCCCCGTCGCATGCGACGGAGGGCCATTCAGGTGTCGATCTTGTTTCATGCGATTCTGCTGATTGTGTTGCTCTGTTGGTACGTTCCACGAAAGTCGCCGACGCCTGAGCAGAAACCCGCGGTCGCAAGCGTTGACCAAACCGGAGACTCGTCGGGCCGACCGGATGCCTATCCCGTTCCAAAGCAGAATCCCGAGGTGCCGCCTGATCAAATCGTGGCATCGATTGAGTCACAAATCGAGCGTGCGGAAAAACTGTCGAGCGAAAAGCAGCTCACCGAATTAGAGCAACAATTGAAGAAGCTCGAATCGATCTCCGATGCCGAATCGGTGAGCCAAGTGACAAAAACGATCGCTGATTCCCTTGGGCTGCCACCGGGCGCCGTTCCCTCAAGCGAGCCGCCGGAAGGAGAATTCGATTTTGATTCAGCCCAGCTCGACGACGTGACCCGACTGACAAGCGATGATGGATGGATCTATCAATCGGTGCTAGTAGATGCAGAAGGTCGTACGCAAACCGTTCCCATGGATGCGGCGGATGGTGAGACGGCCTACAACGCGTTCCAGCAGATGAAGCGGTATCCGATGGCCGCCGGGATCTATCGTCAGATTGTGATGCCGATGATGCAGCGGATGATTGAGGCCAGTGATGCCGCGGAACGGGCCGCTGAGTCGGCTCGCGAGTTGCAGCGACAAGAGAGTGCGAACGGTTCCGACGAAGGCTACTTGGATGTACCCGACGGATCGCAAGACGCAACAACAGATTGACGTGCGCTGTTTCGAGCAAGTCTTTGACACGTCTCGGACCTCCAGACGCATTCGTCGGTGGACGCGCGGGCATTGACGGTTGCTGGTGAGGACAAACCTCGAATTTGGCACATCGAGAGCTGCGCGTTGAATCCTCTCCATGCGCGTTACTTACGCGACTCTGCCTACTGTCAAGGCGTTGATCGACCGCGATTGTTCAAGGCACAAGCCGTTTCGATGCGGCAAAACGCATCGTAATGGGCATCGCATCGACGACTGCGGTTTCCCGCCGTCGACGCGGCGCGCGATTTGCTACTGGGTGGCGGGTCTCGTGATTCGCTATTCGCTTCCTGCTCAAGTCGACCAAGGGGAAGCAATCACAATGAGGGAGGTTGCTCATGGTCAGTGTCCGAGAGATGTTCGACGGAGAAACGGTGGGCGTTTTGCCGCTTCGAAAGGCCATCACGGTTGAGAGTGGGACGATTGTCCGTGCAGCGGTGGCCCGCATGAGAGCGTCCGATTTGGGTTGCGCCGTGATCGTTGGGTTTCGGGGTAAACCGGTGGGAATGTTCACGGAGCGATCGCTGCTGGACGTTTTGTTGGAGAACGCGTCGCTCGACGAATCGCCTGTGGGCGAGTTCTGCGAATTTCAATGTTCCGTGGTTCAGCAAAACGACCCGATATCTCGTGTCTGGGATGCCATCGAGCAAGATGGTGAACGGTTCGTTTGCGTGACGAATGAGCATGGGGAGTTGGTCGGCATTACTGGGCAGCGAGGCCTGGCGGAATACATTTCGGAAACCTTTCCGCGTGAAGTCGTTGTGCAGCGTATTGGTGGGAAACCTTGGATGAAACAGAAAGAAGGAGCCTGAGGATGAGAGAGCAAGATTCCCGAACACCTGATGATGAGCTTTACGATCCGCTCAGTGATTATGAACCGGCTAGCTATGACACGCCGCTTCAGGAGGCTTTGGCGGAAGAGTCAGTGATGGCAATTCAGGCGCAGCCTTTTCCCCAAGTTGAACCTTCAACGACTGTCCGAAACGCGGTACAGAAGCTGCATGACCTCAAGGTGGCGAGCTTGCTGGTGGTGGAGCAAGGGAGGCTCGTTGGTATCTTTACCGAGCGAGACGTTCTTGAGAATGTCGCCGAGAGGTTTCAGAATGTCGCTGATCGTCCCGTCGCGGACGTGATGACGTTGGAACCAATTGTTGTTTACGAGTGCGATCCGATCGGCGCCGCTTTGGCTGCGATCGCGATCGGCGGTTACCGTCACGTTCCCGTGCTAAGTATGGCGGACGAGATCATCGGAATCGTGAGCCCTCGACGTCTCTTTGACTTCTTGGAAAACCGGTTCCCTAACACTGCGGTTTAGCATTCGTCGCAATCACGTCCGCCAATTCGGTCTTAGGCCGCTGCGTCTTTGATCATCGAGTCCCAGTGGTCACGCAACGTTTCGAGGGGACTCCTGCGTCATTGACCAGAGCCCTCGACGTGTCCGAGCGAGCGTTAGCCGATGGAATACACGATCGCCTGTGCGGCCAAGATTCGCAGGATCATCGTGAGCGGGTAGACGGCGGCGTAGGCGGTCGAGCAGCCTTCGGAGTCAGCGAGGGAATTCGCGAACGTCAGCGCCGGTGGATCGGTCATGCTTCCTGCGACCACACCGCAAATCGTCAAGAAGTTGAGCTTTGCAAGCCATCGTGCTGCCACCGCGGTCACCAATAGGGGAATCATCGTGACGACGATTCCCGCCAACATCCACTTTGCCCCCAGTGAAGTGAAAGCCACGTGAAAGAACGTTTCGCCAGCACTGAGGCCTGCGGCAACCAGGAACAGGATGATGCCGAGTTCTCGTAGCGCCAAGTTCGCGCCATGCGGGATGTACCAGACAATTCGGCCCACGTTGCCAATCAGACTCAGGGCAATCGCCGCGACGAGGGGACCGCCCGCCAGACCGAGTTTGACGGGGTAGGGAAGCCCCGGCACATGAACCGGAATCATGCCGATCAGAACGCCTACCACGATGCCCAAGAAGATCGGCGCGTACTGTGTTTCCTTGAGTGATTTGACCGAGTTACCTAGCATCGACGTGACATGCTCGAGTCCCGCTTCGTCGCCAACGATGTTTGCCACGTCGCCGTAGTGGAAACGGCTCGATCCCTTCGCGGTCATTTCAACGCCTGATCGTCGAATTCTAGTCACGGTGACGTTGTGAAGATGGTCGAGTGAGAGCTGATTCAGCGTCACATTCAGCACGGAAGGTTCGGTGACGACGACACGGCGAAAGGAAACGTCGCCTGAGGTTGTCATCAAGTCGGTTTCGTCGCGCGTCCCGATCAGAGGTTCGAATCGGTCCAGCTCTTCCGCACTACCGACGATCTGAATCAGGTCGCCAAAGTGCAGAATCGTTTTCTCGGTCGCCACGTGGACGTCGTCTTCCGCCTTCAATTTGATTCGAGAGATCCGCACTCCCGTTTCTTCCAAGCCCGGGATGCGACCGAATCGCCTGCCCGTCATGTGGGGATTGTCCACCAGTATCGTGCGTCGTTCGATAGCGATTTGGTCGGCCTTCTCCGCCGCCTTCAAAGCTGCGGCTTCATCCGCAAGATTGATTCGAAAGATCAGTCGCAGTAGCAAAATCGACGCGATGATTCCAATGATTCCGCCGGGGTAAGAGACGGCGTAGGCGGCAGCCATCGTGGCGACATCGCTTTGGGCAGTGGACTCGACCGCCATTGCGGCTTGTTGGGCTGCTCCCAGCGACGGCGTGTTGGTCGTCGCCCCGCTGAAGATTCCGGCAGTGGAGAAGACGGACAGACCGAAAACCCATCGCAAAACGAGAACCAGCAACAAGCCTTGCGCGACCACCGCCAGGGCCAAGCCATTGAGAAGCCAACCCTGTTTTCGCCAGAGTTGAATGATCCCAGGACCCAGTTGCAGCCCGATCGTGAACACGAACAGGACGAGTCCGAATTCTTTAGCGAACTCGGCGATGTCGTGGTCCACCGAGGCACCGAAGTGACCAAACAAGATGCCCGCGAATAGCACGCCGGCTGGTCCGATACCGATGCCGCGGATTCGAATGCTGCCGATCATCAGCCCCGTCACGGCGACGCCAGCGAAAACTAGAATGGCATGCGTGATCGGATCCACGACGACCTCGAGATAGGTTTCGACGATTCAACTCAACGGCGGGTTGGACGTAAGCACGACCTTATCCCACGATTCATCGCTGTTCGAAACGAAGCAATTGCGATTCCGTTCCGTTCGGCGCTGGCTGCCAAGGTGACCTGAGGCGGGCCCGACAGAACCCGCATTTTCCATAAGTTCAAGCGCCCGCCAATGAGGTTGCGACTGCCTTCTGAGGCAACGGTTCATCCGTATCCCTTCCGCTGAATCGCGGTCGCGATGGTGGACTTAAGTCGATCGAAAACCTGGCGAACGTGTGGAATCTTGATTGGATCGATTGCAGGGATTTTTGCCGCTATGTCGACGGTGCTGAGGCCCGTAAGTTCCCCTTCCTGCGGTCCCTGCCCAAACTGCAGGCATATTGCCCCCGTTTCCCTTATTTGTCCCATTTTTTGACCGACAGACGCTTCACCGCGATCGCGTGAAACGCCGATAAAAATTCTCGAAGGGCTTGCCGTCTCCGCACACTTCCGCGGTCGAGGTCGAAGCCCCGAGTCCGTTTCTGTTCGCCTGGGACACCAGGAAGTGGTCGCGGCATTGGTGCAGAGGCGGGTCTCCAGGGACGCTCGGCACTGCTGGCACATCAAGATGAATTCCAAAACCGAGCCAATCTGTCTTCGACTAGGGCACGGTTTTTGGGACTGGCGGTATACGCAATACACGGAAGATTAATGCGCACAGTACGTTTCACGCTCCATCAAACGTTGTTCGTCACGGTCGTGACCCTCGCGTTCTTCGCGAGCAATCAACTCACGTTGGCGCAATCGCTGTACGGCGAAGATCCCGATCCGACGCTCTACGGTGGATCGAATTACGAAGGATCATTTTGCGACGCATCGTGCTGCGATGAGATGGGAAATTGCGAAATTCCGATCGAGAAGTATCGAAAGACATTTTGCCAGGGTGCGGAAATCCTCGGCGGTTATCTGTTTGACACCGGTGACCAGAATGGAGGGATGGACCAAACCTTCGAGGAGGTTCGTGCCAACTTCGGTCTTCCGCTGGGCAGCATGGACAACTTGCTGGGATTTCGCCCCTACTTTCGCGCGGACCATCTCAAGGGCCCGAGCACGATCGACGTGCCCGGTACGGTGTACAACACCGGCCTGAACATCCTGCACCAGAAGAAGTGGTCAGAGAAATGTTCCACCACGCTCGTATTCACTCCCTCGATCCGTAGCGATTTCAAGACTAGCGACGAAGCGTTTCGGGTGTTCGGTTTGGCCCTTTGGAACTGGCAGTGCCGCGATGACTTGGCATTGTCTCTTGGTGTCGTCTACTTTGACCGTGCCGACTTCAACTTCCTGCCGGCCTTCGGTGCGGTTTGGACTCCCTCGCCGACCTGGAAATTTGACGGGACGATGCCGCGTCCTCGGATCTTCCATCGTCTTTGGAAGGATGGCGGCAACGCTGAGGGATGGGCGTACATTGGCGGCAAGATTGGCGGTAACACTTGGGGTGTGCGACGCGACAGCGGGATGACGGACGAGTTGACGATCCGTGACTTCCGCTTGCTGGGCGGTTACGAGGTCTTGCGGCCTGGAAACCGAGGGTTCTTCGTTGAGGGCGGTTTCGCATTCGGACGTAC
>JBPCVD010000631.1:0-10612 GCA_051010815.1 Rubripirellula sp. | reverse complement strand
ATTGTCGGATCATCCGAACAAATTCGAAAGAGAAACTGTACGTCGTTGAACGCTCCCACGCGCAGAAAGAGGGCACCGCCGACGGGTACCTCGAGTTGGCGAAGTGGTGTGTCGAAAAGGGAATGCTCAAGCAAGCCGATCAGGCGCTGGGGGATGCTTGGAAGCTCGATCCGAATCACGAACGCGTCGCCCTGATGGTCAAACTGGTTCAATACCGTCGTGGCAGCGTTCCATTGTCGCCATCGGTGGAAAAAGAGATGCGTGACTTCGTGAAGCAGAAGGACATGAGTTTTGCCAGAAGTCGTCACTTTGTGTTGATGCATGATACGCCCGACACACGCGACCCCAAGTATGGGAAGTCTGTCGCACAGCATCGTCTCGACCTGCTCGAACAGGTCTATGACAGTTTCTTCATGAAGTACGCGTTGGAGGGATATCCATTGAGAGTCCCTCGTGAACCGATGCGCGTCGTGCTCTTTAATGAGCACGAGGACTATCTGAATTTTGTAAAGCTGCTGAGCCCGGCATTGAAAATGGCCGCAGGTTTCTACTCGCCAGAGGAGAACATCGCCATCTTCTATCGACAAAAGTCGGACGAGTCGTTTGAGGGAGCGCAGCAGTTGGTCGGGATCTTGCAGGACTTGCGTAGCACGATGAAGAGAACGCGTGTTGCGGGGGGCGGAGAGGTGATTCGATTCGCAAAAACACTTGAAATGTTGATCGACATCGATGGTGAAAATCAAGAAATTGAAGTGGTGACGCACGAAGCGACACACCAGTTGGCTGCCAATAGCGGCTTGCTGGATCGTGAGAAGTTTCAAGTTCGCTGGGCGCACGAAGGGTTGGCGAGCTATTTCGAGTCGCCGAAGGAGGCGACGTGGGCAGGACTCGGATCGGTCAACGAGCAGCGACTCGGATACTATCGGATCCTGGAACAGGACCCGGAACACTCGACCATCGAATTTGTCGTCACCGACAAGATCTTTGACTTTGCGGGGAGTAGCTACAGTGTCCAAGCTGCCTATGGCCAGGCATGGGCACTGACGCATTTCTTGATGGACAGGCACCTTCCCGAATTGATGAGCTTCTATGAGAAGATGGCGGTCGATCATTTCGAAACGAAACGGGATGAAGCTTGGCGGCAAAAGACAATGGAGACGTTTCGGGAATGCTTGGGTGATCTAGACGCGCTCGAAATCGAATGGCGTCGCTACATGCGAACCTTGAAGACTGACTTGGAGAAGATCGCCGCGAACATGTAGCCAAATGCCGAGGCGATTCGCTTGCAGGAAGTGTGATGGTTGATCTTGATCCGGGGCGTCTGTTTCTTGAGGAAGTGCTCGCTTCTCCCGAAGACGATGCTCCGCGGCTGATTTACGCCGACTATCTCGAGGAGCAGGGGGATCCCCGTGGGGAATTCATCCGATTGCAGTGCGAGTTGGATCGCCTGGATTCGCTCGACACGCATTATCTCGACGTCCTTCATCGTTGCTCGGAAATCCTGCAGTCCCATCAGGCAGAGTGGGCGGACGGCTTTCAGCACGATGTCCGCAAGATTGGCTACACGCGGGGGTTCATCCAAGATGTCTCGATGCGAGCACGAGCCTTCCTGAAGGATGGGGCGAATCTCTATCGAAGCAGCCCGATCCATTGGCTTCGTCTGCTGTATCTCAAAGGGTCTGGCGAAAGAATTGCAGCGTCCGAGGCACTGCAAAATGTTCGTGCTCTCGATTTGGCTGGGCTAACGATTCCGGATCAGGATCTGGTGGCACTGCTGACCTCTTCCAATTTGAGTCACGTGGAGTCTCTTAACTTCTCTCACTACGAGATGTTCTACTCGGGCGAAGTTGGGGCAGCGCTCGCTGCGATGCCAGCGGCTAAGACAATAAGGTGGCTGGAGATACCATGCGGCGATGAGTTTCTTCATTCGATTTCTCGTGGCGATGGTTTTCCGAAGCTTGAGCACTTGGGGGTGGGGACAGCTTTCGCGGAAAGTGGTTTGGCTGGGTTGGCCAACTTGCAAGTTCCGAGTTTGACGAGTCTGAAGTGTGGCAGCACCTTGAACGTGTCCGATACGGAAGTCTTGGCTCAGTTGCCGGTGCAGCAACTTGACGTGCTCAATCTGCGAGCGACCGGAGTCCCGGCGCGCGGGCTGCTGCGTCTGGCGGAACGGGGTGCACTCGATTCTCTGCGAACGTTGAACCTTCGTAATTGTGGATTGGGAATTCGAACCGCGGACGTTCTCTTTGCGGAGCAACGATTAGGGAATTGTGAGTCGCTTGATCTCTCCCTGAACCGCAACCTCGGACAGGGGCGACGACCAAGGTCGTTGGTGGAACATCTCGTCGCTCATGAAGCGATAAGCAGGCTCAAGCATTTGTCCGTCAGCGGTCTGTTGCCAGGCGACTTGTCGACGTTGGCGGCCTGCCCACGTTTGGCCGGATTGCGAACCTTGGCGTTAGATTCCTCGCAACTCGGCGCCGGTGATCTCGCCGCGCTTGCCGATAGCCCGATCGCGGACTCATTGCAGAAGCTGAGTTTGATCAGCTGTGATGCCAGTCTTGAAGCGATCATCAGCATGGCTGCTGAAAGACCGTTCCCTCATCTCATCAGCTTGGAATTTGGCGGCTCGTACGACGACCTCAACACGTTCGATGACCTTCGTGTTGGGGCGATGGCGGAATCTGGTAGCTTTCCGGCCCTGCAATTGTTGGTGCTGGACGACATGGAGCTCAAGAGCGAAACGTTGCGGAACATCGCCGACTCGGCAGAGCTGCCGGAGCTCCGACAGATTTCTTTTCGCGACAATGAAACATCTCCTGATTCGATCCAAGCACTAATGACATCGCCACGAATCCCCAAGCTCAACAAGCTTCTGTTGACGGGAGCATCGCATTACGGCGACCGACTTGGCGCAGGTCGCTACGGTTCACGTGTTGAGTTTTTGTAGCGGACTGATGTGCACGGTGACTCCAACAGTCGATTCTAGGCAGTTCAACTCCGATTTCTGGCGAGCTTCAGTTTGTGATGTTTTGATGAAGCTGAAGTTGATTGCGTGAAGTCGCGGAGATACGAACGGATACGGTTCGGAATTGCGCACCAAATTCATGCGGAAGGACGCAAGAAACGCGGTCAGTAAAGTGTGACTTTGAATGTGTGCGTGATCGTTTGCCCGCTAGCGTCGGTAATGGAAACAATCACATCCTGAGGATTGTTTGTCCCTCGACGCGATGTTCTCCAAGTGATGAGTCCGTCTTTGCTGACTCGCATGCTTGGCGGGCCTGAGACCACTTCGTATTTGACGTCACCGAGACGCGACTTGGTTTCGATTTGGTATTTGTAGGTCCCGCCCGCTTTTACCGTCGTTGGTGCTCGCGATACGACGTACAGGTAGTCAACGCCGGAGTCTTCCAACTCTTTTTGCAAGTCGACGCGGTGCTGCACGATCGATTTGTTAGAGGCGGGCAGCGTGATCAAGACATCGTACTGTGGCATGAAGTAGATGCGGCGATCCAGGGTCATGATTTCCCGACCATGAAAATCACCGTATTCACCGGGACGCATGGTGATATCGGGCAGAGTCAGAATGGGGCTCGTGTGACCGTTGACGTGAACGTTGATCGACGTCGTTGTTTTCGCATTTCTACCGCGGTTGTCGTTACGCGGCACGCTGATCGAGTAGTCGCCGCCGATTCCAGGAACATGGAAAGATTGAGAATGAAGTTCATTGTTGCTGGCGAACTCCTTGGTCTGGTTGGTGAAGATCCCTTTGGAAGTAAACATCAGTTCGCCGTCGGGGCTAGGAGCGATGTATCCCATCGTGTCATGGTCGTAAAACATATGCCCCAGTCGATCATCGAGAACGACAACTCGGAATCCACCAGGGGAAACCTGCGTCCGCCAGAAACTGTAGGCACGTCCATTCGCGCTCGCGCGGACGCGTGACGTGCTACCTGCCCCCGGGACGTCTGCGGGACGCTGATACTGATGGTCGACAATTTGGTAGGGAAGCGGTCGAAGAGAACGAGCATTGAGAAAGACGCCTGGTCCTTTTTCCGTGCCGGCATAAACCGGTCCCGAGGAAGCGTATCCAGTTGCAATGACTTCGATGGGATGTTCGAAAGGGAGCTTGACGGTGGCTTCTCGGTCGAATGTTTCCAGGCTCCAGCGTTCGATGATATTCGCTGGTCTTTTCGCGATGAACAGGGATTGTGCGTTCGCTGCGAATCGGATGTCGCTACTTTCCAGGGTGATGTAGCGGGTCACCTCGCGTTTCGAGACGTCGAAGAATGCGAGTTTTTTGAGTGAGTTGAGCAGGAAGATCAAGTAGCGTCCTGAGCCACCGATCGTCATGTCCGTGAAGCCTGACGGAAGGTCAAAGGTCACCACCCGTTGTTTCAGGGGAACGATCTCATTGCCAACGCCGCCCACGTCAGCTCGAACCGCCGGGTTCGGTTTGGCCGCTTGGCCCAATGGTGGGATGGGCCCAAGAAGCTGAGCTTCCTTTAACCGCGAGGAAGCTTTGACTTTCTGCAGACCTGTCAAGGAAGCGAGCGCTTGCTGATAATAGGTGGCCGCGTGGATTTGCACTTCGGCTTTTCGACTGGGATCGTCCGTCGATTGAGCGTACGACCACCACTGATCAGCGATGCGATTTTGTGCTTGAAAGTCTTTTGCCTTGGCCAATTCGAGTTCGGCCGCCTTTCGCAGGCCTTCGTCATCAGATTTCGCCAAGTGGGGAAGGCCCGTTTGCCAGTTACGTTCGGTAAAGCACCAAAAGGAACCCACCTCTAAATTGGCCGTGGGATCATCCGGATTTTCCTCGAGCGTCTTCAAGTGATCGGCGATGATCGCGAAGCCGTCCGAAACTTGATCGATCCGCTTGCTTAAAGCAGAGATTGTTCTTCGGGTCTCATCGCCGCTCGCTCGCGTCGCCATGACGCGAAGCAGTTCCTTGGCCCCATCGAATTCGCGTCGCTCGATGGAATCGCGACATAGGTCGATCACGATCGGAAGCATCGCTTCCTCTGTATTCGCTGTGACGCGATTCGCTGTCGACGTTAACGCCGAGGTCCGCATTTCAAATTCATCGATTTCGTAAAAGAGTGCCATTTGGCGAATGCATTCAACGACCGTCTCGGCATCGCCAGCTTGGACTGCGATGTCCGTCGCGACGCGCAACATCACATACTTGGCAACTGGATCGTCATTGGTCTCGTAAGCGGTGGCAACGATCTCTCGAGCCAGGTCGGAGCGGTCTTCCTGTGATTTGGCTTTCTCATACTGCGGGCGATAGATTTCTTGAAGCAGCGCAAGGGTCCGGGTCCGCGCCTGCTCCGGAGGTACCGGCATTTTCGGAACTTGAGCTTGCACTTGATCGCCGTGGAATGCGATCGCGATCCACGCTACGGCAAGCACAAGGATGCGTTGGGGACGAACCATCGAAACGGTGGGCATAACACTGGGGGAGAAAAAAAAGTGCAGGAAGCACAAGTCGTAAGGACTCTTGGAGGATCGGAGCGAAGATAGACGACCGATTGAGGGGGTGCAACTTGTCACGCTGCATCGACCCCCCTCACGGAGCCGCGTCCGACAGAAGTCGGCGCTGCCCCTCTGCAATGCCAATCGAATCCGCGATACTGGCAAGGCGAGTAGTTCGAGAGAGGATTTTCGAGGATCGGCATGAGTGAAGACTGGGAATCATGCCCACACTGTGGGGCTGAGATCAAAGTAGACGCAACGTTTTGCCGTCATTGTGGTAGCAGCGATACCGATGGTTGGCGGGAAGAGGATTCCGACGTGGAAATCGACGGATTCGACTACGATGAATTCGTTGCGGAGAACTTCTCAGGGTCGCCCGTGAATTCTCAAACGCGTCCCCTTTGGCGTTGGGTTGCGGTTGGCTTATTGCTGCTGTTTGCGTTGGGCTATCTGTGGTTGCTTTGATTATTCTGTCGTCAACTGATATCGAGAACGACGAAAGCAGCGTTGCTGTGATTGCGCTCCGATTCGTTGTGTGACGTCCGTTGGCATGCGAGGCGTCGAGTGGGAATTCTGCAGGGCGTGCTTCTTTCCTGGAAGATGAAACAGTGATGATTTTGGTCAATGGCGACGTCGATCCGAAGGGATTGCGATCGCTTGAGTCGTTGGTTCGGGAAGGTGTTTGTCACTCAGCAGACTATTTCCAACAGATCGACTCCACCAATACAGTCGCTCTGCAGGAACTTCGTGCCGGTACGCTCGATGAGGCCCTACTGCCGAAATGCTATTTGACGGACAACCAGGCCGCGGGACGGGGACGGCATGGACGGCAATGGATCAGTACGGATGGAACTCTGACATTTTCTTTGGTGGTCGAAAAGCCGTCCATCGATGCGCGGCGAACGGGGTTGATGTCGATTGCAGTGGGAGTGGGGATCGCACGTTGTCTTGAATTCGAGTTCGCTCCGCTCAATACGCGGCTGAAGTGGCCCAACGATGTCCACATTGGTGGCGGAAAGGTAGCGGGTGTGTTGTTGGAGACTTCCCCGGAGGCATCACAACGCATCGTGGTGGGTGTCGGAGTCAATGTCGCCAACGAACCCGATCTTTCGCAAGATCCAAGTGGCCTTCAGGCTCGGAGTTTGACGCAAGTCGTCGGCAGGGCGATCCATCGCTATGAATTGTTCTCGCCGTTGGTGAAACATATGCTGAACGCGATGTCGGACATGGTGGACCAGCCTGAGAGCGTGGTGGACGAGTTTCGTCAGCGCTGTTCACTTACCGGACAAAGGATTGCGTTTCAGGTGGGCGCGGTCGAGCAAGAAGGGGACTGTCAAGGAATCTCCGAAACCGGAGAATTGGTAGTCGAGACGACCGCGGGTGTGCGCGCCGTACAGAGTGGCGAGGCGCGTTTGGTGCGCGTCCGTGAAGAGTGATAGCGATAATTGTCGGTATTGTTTGCCGTCGAGAAATTTGAACTTTGAACCCGGTTCGCATCTCCGTGACGCGGGCAACAGCAGCAGAGAATGGAATAGGATTGAACATGAATGGCAACAGTCGACCCGTCGCGTTGGTCACGGGATCTGCAACAGGTGTTGGTAGAGCATGCGTACTTCAATTCGCGAAACGCGGATTCGATGTGGTCGTGAATTATTCGCGGAGTGAGAAAGAAGCACAGGAAACGGCGGAGTCCGCAGAGACGTTGGGGGCGAAAACGCTTGTCGTCCAATGTGACGTTTCGGACGACCAAGGTGTCTGTGAAATGGTCAATCAGATTCGTCAAACCTTTGGGCGTCTGGATGTGGTCGTCAATAACGCGGCGACGACCAACTTTATTGAGCACTCTGACTTGGATGGTTTGAGTGAGGAAATGTGGGATCGAATGTTGGCGGTCAATTTGAAGGGGCCGTTCTTTGTCGTTCGCGCCGCGGCAGATCTGTTGCGAGCCGACGGCGGAGGATCGGTGGTTAACGTGAGTTCAGTGGCCGCCCACACGGGCAGTGGATCGTCGGTTGGTTACTGTGCCAGTAAAGCGGGCCTGAACACGATGACAAAATCATTGGCTCGTGCATTAGCCCCCGAGATTCGGGTCAATGCTGTTTGTCCCGGTCCCATTGAGAGTCGCTGGATTCGACAAGGGAATCCGAACTGGAGCATCGAGGCGATGGTGGCGGATTACCCGCTTCCACGTCCCTCGCAGCCTGACGATATCGCGGATGCCGTGGTCTTCTTTGCGGTCGGAACGTCAATGGCGACGGGGCAATTGCTCGATGTCGACGGCGGTCAAACGTTGGTTTAGGGTCCGCGAGCTTCGGCAGACGGGCAGTTGGCTTGCCGACCTGTATCCGAGCGTAACCGCCCCACTTGGGCATTCAATCAACTGGATGATCCGCATCCGGGGCGAGTCGAAAACTGGCTTGATTTCAGGGCGTACGAAAGGCTTGGTACGAAAGGTGTGGGTACGAGAGCCGTTTTTGCGGAAATAGTGGACGCAGGGTTTTCACGCCGACTAGAATTTGGGTCGCGCATTCGAAGCCGGACGCGCTGTGTTAAACGAGATTGAATCCCCAACTGAAGAGTTCCTGATGAATTTGAAAATGATCGGCGCGATTGCTTTGGCCGCTTTGATCGCAACACCCGTCCTTGCTCAAGATGAGGCCGCAGGGAAAAAGCGAAAACGCGGAGGGCAACAGAATGCTGGCACGCAGTTGATTAAACAACTCCAAGACGTGGGGCTGACCGACGAGCAGACCGCCAAGATCAAGGAGTTGGGCAAGGTCATCGGCGCGAAAATGAAGTCGATGAAAGAAGATGCCGGCATCACAGCGGAGCTGACAAAGAAACGCGCCGAGATCCAAAAGGCCATGAAAGATTCTGATCTGAAAGGCAAGGATCTGATGGCTGCGATCAACGAGAAGGCAGGCTTCACCGAAGCGCAAGCTGCGGCCCTGAAAGCTGTGAATGAAGTGCGTGTGAAGTTCCAGAAGGAAGTTGTCGGCATGTTGAGTGACGAGCAGAAAGCGAAGCTTCCGGAACGACTTCAGCGTTCAGGCAACGCTGGAAAAGGAAAAGGCAAGAACAAGAAGAAGAGCGACGAATAGTCACTCTGTCAGGCTCACGCCGCTCTCGAGGGCATCATTGTCCGAGGGAGCGGTTTTTTTATGCGCGGTTAGTGCAGCATGGTGCTTGATGTCATCGAATCGGCCGGTGCGGGAAGTTATTTCACCTCGAAGGTTGCAATCACCGGGTAATGGTCGCTGAGATCAAGATTCTCTTCGCCTGGCTCCCAGACACCGTCCCAATGCTGCTCGGGCGTATCGGCCGGGCCACGAATCGCGAGATCTCGACGCACTTCGATTTTCTTGAAGACGAGGTCGGGGCGACCGGGGGCATCTTCCAGCAAGGAAGGACTCACGAGGATGCGATCGAATTCGCGTTCAGGCAGCAGGTGTGTTTGACGATCCGATTTTGGCAGGCGAAGGTTCAAATCGATCAGATCGTCTTCCACGGACGGCGTCTCTTTTCCCGTGGCGATGCCGATGTCGCTGCCGGGTTGAATTGTTTCTCCACGTTCCTCGGTATTGAAATCGCCCAACGCAATCACGTTCTTTCCAGCAGCAACGGCGTCGGCAACCCAGTGGTGCAACAGTCGGGCCTGTCGGAGGCGGAATGGCTCGCCTTGCTCGCCGGCTCGTAGGTGGACGTTGATCACGAACACTTGCTCGAATTGGTCCCCGTGTTGCACTTCCAGCAACGCCATCAAGTGTTTGGTCAGGTCGTAGAACTGATTGGTGCTACGCATGCGTTTCGGGTAACCACCCTGAATGATCTGCAACACGTCGACGGGCGGCCGGATCAGAAAACCGACATCTTGCTCGGTGTAGTGGTCACGTCCTTCAACGCCAAGTTCGTGATACTCCATTCCGTGGTTCCGAGTCAGGGCACGTGTCAGATACCACAACACACGGCGGTTCTCGACCTCTTGGACCGCCAGAACGCTTGGATGAGCCTCTGCAATACGCGCGGCGAACGCGTCACGACGCTTGTCCCATCGCGCACGATCACTGGAAGTCTTTTCTTTGCCGAGTTTGCTGTAATTGTCGCCCGCTTGATCGTCAAAGAACCATTCCAGGTTCCACGTCATCACGGTCAGGTCCTCGAAGCCGGATGCCGACGTTTCTGCCGTTTGCGCCGATAGCGATGTCGGGAGAAGGAGGCACCAAGATAGGACAAGGGCAGATGCGAATCGTTGTGGATTTAAAATGGTGTTCGTCCCGACGTGTTCGTGCGAGCCGTGCCCCGGCGATCTCGGTTACGATGAAAGGGTTAAGGTGGACTTGCCGTTCCCGCTTCTCCATAGAAGGGCAATCGGTTGCGTCGATTCGATTTCGACCAGCCAAGTCTAACCGCGACGTCCCCGTTTGTGGCTATCCCACGAATCAACCTCTCAAATTGTTTATGAGTCGCCCGTCGATGCAGTCCGCTGAGCCCAACCTGGAGTTTTCTGCGTTCGATCCCGCGGATCCGGAGTTTGCCGTGTCTGTGGTCGACGCGTTGCTGCCGGTGGCCATTCGACGGGGTGCCTCCGATATTCATTTGCAGCCACGCGAAGACGGATGGGAAGTTTGGTTTCGAGTGGACGGTGTCCTGTCGCCCAATGGGTTTCTACGAGGTGGTGGGTCGAGTGATCCGGTAAGTCGGCTGATGGTGTTGGCAGGGTTGCCGACGTACCGCAGCAGTCAGCCAATGGAAGGGCGAATTCAATGGGAGGAAACGCCCGACGCGGCGGACGTTTCCATGCGGTTGGGTGTCTATCCGACGGTGCACGGCGCACGGGCCGTGATTCGATTGTTGCGTCACCACAGCGCGCACGAAACGATCGAGACACTCGGACTATCGGACGCAGAACAGAAATTGATGCAAGATTTGTGTAGTCAGACCGATGGAGCTGTTTTGTTGGCGGGGCCGGCGGGAAGTGGCAAGACAACCTCGATGTACGCGATGCTGCGGGATATCGCTGGACGCGTTCCGCGGCGAAGTGTGATGACAATCGAGGATCCCGTCGAAACGGTGGTGGAGTCAATTAGCCAAAGTGAGCTCGACCCGAGTGGCGGCATGACGCTCGCCTCGG
>JBPCVD010000630.1:0-13349 GCA_051010815.1 Rubripirellula sp. | reverse complement strand
CGGAGGCAGTTTCCGCATCTCGGGCATTGCCGCTGCGGCTGCCGCGATGCCCTTGTCAATGGCCTCCGCATCCGCGATGGCTACATATGTGGCGACTTCACCGCTGTACTTGTCGGTGACTGCAAGGTCCCGATTCGCATCGACTGGTTGACCGGCCAAGTAGTACGGATAATGTGGCTGAAGCATAAATGTGATTCCAATCGAGAAGTCAAACGAGGGCGAAGGAACACTTGGTCAATTCGTGATCAAACTGTGGCGCTGAGGCGCTTGATATCGTGATTCAAAATCTGATCATTCTCTGAATAGTCCACGGGCACCTCGATCAGGTGAACGCCATCAAGCTCATGGCATTGCTCCATCAGATCTAGAAGTTGCGACGAACTTTCCACGCGGTGACCATGCGCGCCGTAACTCTCTGCATATTTCACAAAGTCGGGATTCCCGTAGTCCAATCCGAAGCTGGTGAGTTCCATATTGGATTGCTTCCACTTGATCATGCCGTAGGCGTTATCGCGCAGAACGAGAATCACTAACTGCATCTTCAAACGCACGGCCGTTTCGAGCTCCTGCGAATTCATCATGAAACCTCCGTCGCCGCAAATCGCCATCACCTTGCGTTTCGGGTGAACAAGGCGTGCGGCCATCGCCGACGGCAACCCAGCCCCCATCGTTGCCAACGCGTTATCGAGCAGCACGGTATTGGGAGCCGCCGCCCGATAATTCCTTGCGAACCAAATTTTGTAGACACCGTTGTCGAGCGCAATGATGCCATCATCCGGCATGACCTTGCGGACGTCAGCGACGAGCCGCTGGGGGTAAATCGGAAACCGGGGATCGTCGGCTCCTTCGAGAAGATGTGCGTCCCCTGCTGCCTTGACGGCCATGAAGCGATCCAGATCCCAATGGGCTTGAGGCTGAATGCCTTCGCCGATCTGCCAAATGGCGTTCGCGATATCACCCACCACCTCCAACTGCGGAAAGTACACGGGATCGACTCGCGCCGAAGAAAAGTTGACGTGAATCACTTTCACTCCGTTGGCGTGCATAAAAAAGGGCGGCTTCTCCACGACGTCGTGCCCGATATTGATGATCAGGTCGGCTGCATCCACCGCTCGATGCACGAAGTCACCTGAGGACAATGCAGTGTTCCCCAGAAATAGAGGATCTGTCTCGCACAGAACGCCTTTGCCCATCTGCGTTGTAACGAAAGGCAATCCGGTCTTGTCGATGAACGCGCGAAGCGTACGGCTCGTCAACTTGCGATTAGCGCCAGCACCCACCAACAGCAGTGGATGATCCGCATGTTCGATCATCTCGATCGCAGCGACAATCGACTTCTCTTCGGCAGTCGGTCGACGGACGTAGCTTGCGGGGATCGGTAACGCATCGACATCTTCTGCGGCGATATCCTCTGGCAACTCCAAGTGCACGGCCCCGGGCTTCTCTTCATGTGCCAGCCGAAATGCTTCACGGACTCGCGACGGTATGTTGGACGCACTCACTAATTGACGCGTGTACTTCGTCAGCGGCCGCATCATGTCAATCACATCGACGATCTGAAACTGACCCTGCTTGCTGAACTTCACCGGCTTCTGTCCGGTGATCATCATCATCGGCATTCCGCCCAACTGGGCGTACGCCGCTGCCGTCATGAAATTGGTCGCTCCAGGCCCCAACGTGGACAGGCAGACGCCAACGCGTCCAGTCAGTCGCCCGTAGGTTGCCGCCATGAACCCGGCTGCCTGCTCGTGACGCGTCAGAATCAGTTTGATACTCGATCGCGACAGTGAATCGAGGAAGTCGAGATTCTCTTCCCCGGGAATTCCGAAGACGTACTCGACTCCTTCTGCCTCCAATGCACGCATAAACAACTCTGACGCTTTCATCTTTCATCCCCACATGCGGTTGCAATCTCGGTGTCACCCGTCAATTGTTACCGATCGCAAGGACGTGTGCTGATCACTCCAGCGGATTGAGGTCATCAAAAATCGGTTCCGTTCCATCGTTTGGAAACGCGCGGATGGAGAGATGCCGAAGCAAAGACCACGCTGGCCACCAAGCAGTGCGTTTCTCAACTGATCGGTCGTCCAGGTGAACATCGCATGAACACCATCTGGTGACCGATAAAAAGCCCCGCTTGCATACGAAGCCAAAGCGAATCGAAGGAAAGAGACGCAGGGTGCAGGTAGAGACTCGGGTGCAGATAGAGACTTAGGGTGCAGGTAGAGACTTAGGGTGCAGGTAGAGACTCAGGGCGCTCGGAACGGAATCTCAGAACGGAGGGAAGGAAGACGCTGCGTCCGCTCGCAGGAAGACTCCTCCAAGAAGCAAGGGCTTCACGAGTGACGCGGAATCGCCCACCGGCGGTCTCGTCTGCTCAGTCCTCTTTGGGATCGTTCAAGATTTCTCGAACGCGCAAACCGAACTTGTCACCAATCTTGACCGTCTCACCAGTAGCAATGGGCTTGCCACCTGCCTCCAACGTAAGAGGCTCGTCGCAGTGGGCATCAAAGCTCAACATTGCCCCCGGAACAAGATTCACGATTCGATCGAGGGAGACGCGTTTGCTGGCCAAAGTGACGCTAACCGGTGTCTTGATCGAGAGCACAGCTCGCGAGTAGTTGCTTTGCAGATTTTGAGACATAAGGGCGTCAAATCTTCCAGGCGGCGTCAAACAGCCCCTCCTTGGAGCCGTCCTCTGAGCGTAATTATCGGCCACAAGATCGCCAAAGCTTGCCCAGACTCCGTGATAGGTAGCTAAAAACGCAATGATAAGGCCCAATTTTCGAGGTTTCCCCCCACCAGAGGGTGTAGGCGAGCCATTGCCGTAGATACATTGGTCGCTGCACGAAGAGACGGACGGTTTTGCCATCCACCCCGCCGTGCAACGGATTTTGGATATCACCGATCTTTTGAAATAGAAAGCTGCGAGATGTGCCTACTGGCTGTTCAGTACCGCTTGGTTCCCGAAAGTCCCATCTTGGTCGCAGCAAATCGCGAGGAATACACCGATCGACCGAGTCTAGCGCCGTCGATTCAATCGGGTAAACCACGCGTTTTGTGCGGAGTCGACCAAAAAGCCGGTGGCACTTGGCTCGGCGTCAACCAAAACGGACTCTTTGTCGGGTTGTGTAATCGAGCAACCTCGATGCCACTTTTTGGGCAGCGTTCTCGTGGCTTGCTGGCATTGGACCTGCTCCGCTGCACTTCGGCTAGCCGGGCACTCGAAAAAGCCGAGGCTGAGTTCGCAAAGACTCGCTATGACGGGTGCAACATCATCGTCGCCGACGCCAAGAACGGTTACGCGATTCATGCTGACGAACGTCAGGAAGTGGTTGAGCTGCGTGATGGCCTGAACATCATTGGTGCCCGAAATCTGAACGATCCCGAGGATCAGCGAGTTCAGATGGCCCGCCGACTGCTTACGCTTCAAACGCTTGACTCGCCCGTCAAGTTTTTGGCGGTCGCAAGCAAGGTCTTCGCTCGAGCCCCAGTCGGTCCAGGACGGCCCAGCATGGTGGTTCGGAACGGCGATTACGGTACGGTCAGCAGCACGCTGATCGCGTTGGGTGTCAAACCTCGCGATGCGATCTATCAGTTCAGCAACGGTGCCCCGGATCAATCGAAGTACGAGGACTTCTCGCCGATGTTGCGTGATATTCTCAGCCGTGGTCTTCGCGAAGCTCGCACGAAGGCGAAAGCCCAAGGCTAAGCGACCCTTCGCAGGGTTTGACCAGCATATCGTCGACCGTTCACCACGGTTGGCGTCGCCAGCCGCGGCTCTGTCTGCGGCTTTTTCTTTTCACCAGGTTCAAGCATGACGATGGCCCGGCCAACGCTCCGGACCGAAGCTGACGCCGGCGGGAATGCCGTTTCTGCGTGGACTAAGCCACCGGGGTCATCGGATCCCGACTCTGCGGCGTAATCTCGGCATGGCTGAGCCGCGCGATTGAGTTCGGTTCGATCGCCCGATCCCAAGGCAACATCAATCTTTTGCGGGACACCGCTTGCGGTGCTGCCGGCGGCGGACGATCCTTTCAGGAGGCCGCAGGATTCTCAACGGCCAAAACATCTCTTCGCCAGCGAGTTCTCATGTCGCCTTCTCCGGAAACCACCGATCCCATTTCCGCTCTTCGCGGCTCGTTGTGCCTGGTCACAGGCGGAGCGGGGTTCATCGGATCCCAGCTGGTCGACGGCCTCCTGGCGCAAGGCGCGCGGGTACGCGTGCTCGACAATTTCAGCACGGGGTTTCGGCATAATCTCGATCACGTTGCTGGAAACAAAACTGCCGAGAAACAGGTCGAAATCGTCGAGGGTGATGCGTCGGATGCGAATGTGGTCTCTGAAGTGATTCGCGATGTCGACGTCGTATTTCACGAAGCCGCGATGGCCAGCGTACCACGAAGCATGCGCGAACCCGATCTCTGCCACGCGTGGTGCACCACAAGCACGGTGAACCTGCTACAAGCTTCTGCAGCCGCCGACGTCCGCCGTTTCGTCTTGGCATCCACAAGTGCCGCCTATGGAGATTCGACGTTCGTATCCAAGCGAGAAGTCGATCCCTCCGCACCTCTTTCTCCCTATGCCGCTGCGAAGCTTGCATCGGAGTCATACTGCCAGGCTTTTTATCGTGGCTTCGGTTTAGAAACGGTTATCCTGCGTTACTTCAATGTCTTCGGGCCGCGACAGGATCCGCAAAGTGAGTACAGCGCAGTGATACCGCGGTTTGTCTCGATGATCCTATCCGGCGAACGTCCCGTTATTTACGGCGACGGCCAACAGTCTCGCGACTTTGTCTTCGTCGATGACATCGTGCGAGCCAACCTGCTGGCGGCGACCGTTTCTGGTGCGGCCGGTGGTACCTTCAATATCGGTCGCGGAGAACGGACAACGCTGCTTGAACTTTTGACCAACCTTCGCGAGATACTGGGACAGTCGATCGAACCGATTCACGAACCGGCACGTGCCGGTGATGTTCGAGATTCCCTGGCGGACATCACAGAAGCACGCACGCGACTGTTGTTCGAGCCGCAAGTGACGATCGCAGAAGGCTTGCGTCGCAGCGTCGACTACTATCGCAGCATCGTAGAGTCCTCTCTGCCGGCCTAAGTCGGCGCGTCGCCTGAGGGTTGCTCCGGAGTTTCTCCGGCGTCGTAATGAATGCCTCGCGAGCCGGCGAAAGACGCCACGCTCAGACCTGCCCGCGACCTACAGCGTCCGCGACCAACAGCGCAAGCTCAAAGCTTTGGCGGCTTCATCGGATTCGAGACTTGTTTGTAGGGAATGCGATACTCCGGCGCGAGGTCGACACCAAAACCTCGTCGCATCTCCCAATTGGCTCGCGCGGCCCAGGGTGAACCGGGATGATCCTGCTTGATCTGCGCGAAGCGTTCATTTGCTCGTTCGACGTACGGCTTCGCCTCTTCCGTTCGCAACTTCTTGACGGTGCGGATGTCCCAGTGAACCAACCGCCGGTTGCCTTTGGTGGGTGCTGCTTCGTGGGGTTTTTGAATGAAGGCGTCCAATGCAACGCCATACTCATAGATACGAGCCTGATAAGCGATTAACTGCGCCAAGATGATGTCGTAATTGGCTTGCCATCGAGGATCGGCCTCCTGTTCGCGAAGGTGCTCGCCATCCAACAGTCGTTGCTCAGCTTCAGCCATGTACCTCAAGTGCATCTTGGCCTTTTCCTGCTCCCGACGCGCTTGCTGCAGAAACTCCGGCGGATTGAGAGAGAATTCCATTCGCATCTCTACCGCTTTTTGTGTTCCTTTCACGTACGGATTCAGATCCTGGATCACCTGCCAGATCAAGGTGCGCAAGGGGAACTCATCACGATCTGAGAGAACCTCCATCTTGGCGCGCAGGTCCGGTCGATAGGGTCGCAGCGCCTCGAGCTCGTACCGCTCCTTGTAGCTTCCCACCAGATTCGACTCGACGCTGGGCAGCATGAAGAAGATGCCGTTAGTTTCGCGAGCAAGTCGGGCTTGTTCGTACGAACCGAAACCGCTGCTAAAGGCGTCGTGTCGACGTCGGAATCCGTTCGTTTGCAATTGCTCGGGAAATGCGGTCTCGGGTCCACGGTCCATTGGAAGCCAATGGATACGGTTGGTTTGCGGATGTTGCCAACGAAAGAAAGCGTAGGGGTATCCGAACACCGACTCGCGACCCAGGACATAGACCTTGCACTTCGCTGCCTTGGCGACCGAAATGGCTTGCTCCAAGTAACCGTCGTTGTTTTGTCGATCACCGGTTTCATCACTGACAAGAACCATCGCCATCTGACGGCCACGTCGAGCCAGGTCACGATAAGTGCCAATGGCCCTTCCCACGGCGGAACTCATCAATTCCTTTCCCGTTTTGTCGACCGGTATCTCGTCAATCGCTGCGCGGATTTTGGTTCGGTCCGAAGTCGGCTTGTGGAGCGTGTGGTCGACAAAGTTTTCGCCATAACTGGTTACGGCGGTTAGCGACGCTTTGTTGTTGGTTCGGCCAACAAGTCCGAGTTGCTCGTAGACGGTTTCGATTCGATCGCGGATCTCTTGCTGGTCGTCCTTCATGCTCTCTGACTGATCAAAGCACCAGACCACAAGTACGGGACTCTCGTCCAACATCCATATCAATTCCTGCGCCAATCGATCCAAGGCTTGTTGGTAAGAGTCGACGATGTCACGTGCCTCGCCCTTGACGTCACCATCTGGAACCGCCTCGATCAACGCAACCGAATCGGGAATTCCGATGGTCGGCGTGGCAATGTTGAGCTGCGACGTGTCGGCCTTGGCCAGCAGTGATTGGTCGAGTGTTGGCATGTTGGCGGAGGCAGCCGCGCTGGCCGGCGCTGGCGCCGCATTGAACAATGCAATGTTGTCCAGCACGACATCAATTTCCGGATCCAACTCCACTTCAACTGGCGGATCTTCTTCCTTTTCGGGGGGCGGCACGACAATGAATCTCGCGACCTCTTTGGAGGTCTCCTCATAAGTCACGACGGCCAGAAGAAGGAAAATGACCGTGTGAACCAACAGCGATACACCGGGTGGCATCAGACGCACGACCGTGTCTCGCCAGGTCTCAGGTTGCGCCTCGTACTCAGCAACATTCGGTTCTGCTTGCGAAGCCGACGATTTCGGGACTTCAGAGGGAGCAGAATCCGACGTAACGGCAGCCATAACGTTGCTCACAGAAGCAGGTGAAAGGATGCGGAAGAACCATCGGCGTACCCTGGACATGGGTGAGCGTTTGGACCGACAGGCCAAGACACGCCGAGCCAAATCGGCTCCAGCGACGATCTCCACGTCCTCATTGTAACTTTGGACGCCGGCACATTGGAATTGAGACTTTCCTGTTTTACCGCTTCTTGAGGCTTGGTTGCTTCCAGATCGGGTCGTGGTCGCGGCGTAGTCGCATCGACCAGTGTATCCCGCGAGCTCGATCAATTGGCCCAATCAATCGGCCACAGCGGCTCAGGACGGATCTGGGCTAGGCAAGATCCTCAGCCAGATTCCAAAGCGGCAACAACAATCCCAATAGGGCCACAAAGAACGCAATCAAGCCCAGCACGAAGCCGATCTGTCCAAGACTTCGACGGCTCGATCTTCGGTCAATACGGATGCCGCCGGCAACGATCGCAAGTGTCGTGACCAGGAAAAGCACAGACGCCATTGGATGAATTAGTAATTGTGTGAGCAACGGAATTCTCACATCGAACTCTTCCAAAGTCGGCCTCAGGATTTGTCCAAGAAACAGCACCTTGAGAGTCAGCGCAGACCAGATCGCAACAGCTAAAATCAATACACCCGGCCATCCCTCGCTGGCAGCCACCGTCGACTTCAGCAAAGAGGGCGGGCGATAGGGATCGTTCGTGTTGGTCACGCGCAATGACTCCGCGGGTACTGCGGAAGTGGTCTCAAGAGGAGGTTGTTTCTAACACAACGATCGCTTGCCGTCTGCGGGCGGGCGTCTCGCGTGCTTTTGCCCCCCAAACCTTCGCGATAAGCCCACCTTCTCTGCCGATCGCCAGTCGAACCACGCCAGCTCATCGAAGTGTCCGAAGCGCACGATCGTCACTTATCATTCGATTGCTACCTGCCCAGCTCTTACGCAAAGGCACGTACATGGGCAAAGGCATATCATGTGATCATCAAAGTGAACCGTCGTTGATCGTGACAGCCTTCATCAAAGCTTGCTCCGTGACAGGTTCGAACTTCGAAACACTCCCGTCCGCTTTGCAACTTCTTAGCCAGGGCAGATTCAGCAGACCGAACTGAGCGAGTTCGGTGATGGGAAAGTCCTCAGGCTTCGTCCACGGAATCTGTGTCTCTGCTTCGATCAGCATCAACGTATTGCTCGTTCCGTCGATGATGTCTCTTATCCTCACGTGGTCAACTTTACCCAGAACCGTGTTCGCCCCGCTGAATCCAACATAGCCAGTTTGAGTGGAATCAGCTGCGTCGCCCGGTCGTCGATAGATCTCGGGCATCTGGTCGAGCAGTTTCAGGTTGTGCTCACTATCCCATGGTTCGTCGAGCCGATACTGCTCGTACAACGCCTGGTGCTCAATGAAAGGCAAAATCGCTACTCGCCAACTGCAGGCAGGTCGTTCTGAATTCCCTAAACCCGCTGGCACACCCCCCTGCGAAGACGGAAAGACACCATAGCTCGCATGGAAATTGTGAAACGCAAGTGCCATGTTCTTTAATTGGTTGAGCGACTGGACTTCCTGCGTTGCCGCTTGGTCAGCTTCGGTTGCGAACGCGAGGGAGGAAACGGATCGGCCAGCCTCGAACGTTTGCAGGACAGCCAAGGAGTACAGCAGTTCTCGGTTGGCCGAGTCCTGAACAAACTCTCGAAGCTGCGCCGCATCGCTAGGAAAATCGACACGTTGAAGTCGGGCGGAAGACAAGTTGGATGTCCGGATCGGTTCGAACGACAGAGGGAAATCTTCGTTCGCTTCCGACGCTAAACAAAGCTGCAACTCCTTGCCATTGAACCGATAAATGGCTTTGCTGTCTTGGCCCTCGACGCCCTCCGTTTCAAAGACCAATCGCTGCCGGTCAGAGTCGAGTTCAAGCTTTCCAAAGGCATATGGTTGTGATCTGAGCATCCATGCGAACTGCCCGTCGTGGACGACGAGTGACAGATAGTCGGCTGGCGGCAGAGGCGCTTTTCCACCGTAGTGCATTGCCGAGACGACCGTCCAAATTCCGTTCAGACGTTGCATGTCATCAGGCGGCGTCAAGCTTGGCATCAGGGGCGGCAGCGAATCGAGCAAACGCGTCGACCGCAATCCATCTGCCACAGGATTGGTGGCATCGTTCGCGGATAGTTGCGGGCCGTTGGGGGATGGCTGCGCGTGATTGATCGCCGACTGACCGCCGGCGGATTGCTGCCCGCCCGTGGGCGGAAGTTTGACTCGCAGGTCACCGCGTGAATCGATTGCAGCGACGCTCCCTTCGGGAACATGAATCTGAGTTGTCGTGCCATCGGAATGCTCAATCGTGATCAGCACGCCAAACACGATCCCTAGTAACAGTCCCAGGATACCGGATGCGATCGCCGCGAAGATTGACACTCGGCGCCGAAGAAACCCTGTCGCAGGCTCGCTTGGCGGCGGCGAAACATTCGTGGAGCGCTCGGATCCCTGCGACGCCTCGGCAACTTCCACCAACGATTCCAGATTCGCTTTCGAATTGTACTGACGAAGAATCTGGGCCACCTCCTCAGGGCTTCGCGGACGATCCTCGGGAGACTTGGAGAGCGATTGCATGATCAATTGGGCAACCGCCTTTGGTAAATCTGGTACCAGAGATTGGATGGGCGGAGGCGGATCAGAAACATGCGCTGTCAACTTTGCAAATGCCGTCGGATGAGAAGCATCCTCGAAAGGGGCGCGGCCCGAGAGCAGTTGATAAAGCGTACAGCCGAGACCGTAGAGGTCAGCCCGAATGTCGACCTCCCGCGCATCGTTGATCTGTTCGGGAGCAACGTAATCGGCCGTTCCCATCGCCTGCCCAGTGGCCGTCGCGTCCTGTTCGTTTTCTCCGCCGCGCAGTCGCGCCAAACCAAGATCGAGCAGCTTCACCTCCCCACTTCGGTTGACCATGACATTCGAAGGCTTCAGGTCACGATGCACGAGGTTTTGCGAGTCAATGTAGCTCAGAGCTTCGGCGACACGCAGACCGATTTCGGCAACGTCGGCAACCGCCAAGGGCCCAACCCGGCGGACGATTTCTTTCAGGTCGAGACCGTCGACCCACTCGGTCACGAGTAACGCAATTCCGTCAACATCTCGCGCATCGTGCGCCGTGACCACGTTTGGATGCGATAGGGAACCGACCGCGCGCATCTCTTTCTCGAATCGGTCATGCATGCGGGGATCAGAAAGCCGGTTGGACGCCAGCACTTTCACTGCAACCGTTCGATCGAGTTTCGTGTGCTGAGCCAGGTAGACGCTACCCATTCCACCTCGGCCAATACGACGAACGATCCGATACTCGCCAATCGATTCCGGCAGGTCGATTTCGTCCCGCGTCACGCCAAGCCCAACATCGGCAAGTGCGCCCAGCGCCCGCGCCATCGCCGACTGGCATTGTGGCTCGAGCTCAAATTCACAGGAGTCGTCGACGGTTGCGCAATTCTTCAGGCTCCCGACAAGCGTGTCGTCGAGATCGGATTCCTCCAGCCAGCGCTGACAACTATCGCAGTGGCGCACATGGGCAGTCAGTTCGTCGGATTCCAGTTCGCTAGCTTCTCCATTGGCGTAGCGACGGAGAGAATCAGGAGCAGGGCAAGTGGCGATCATCGCAGGACCTCGGCAGGAATTGCATCGACGGGAAAATGGCCGCTCCATTCGCCCTCCACTTTATGAACGCGGACGTCTGACACCATTTTCTTGATTCTCCGTCCTCGCTGCCGAAAACTCATGGAAGCTCGTCCATTCGTTGGCGAAAACGCCTCAAAACCCTCGATTTCGCCTGATAGACCGAGGCGACGTTCAAGTCGAGTTGGTCCGCGACATCGACTGCAGAGAGACCCTCGACCGTCGTTCGCCAGAATGCTTGCCAGGTCACGGCGGTGAATTCGGACTCCACCAGGTCCAGCACGCGTCGAGGGAGTGCCTCACTGAGGCTCGTCTCGCTCACGCTCCGATCGAGCGAATCCTGCAATTGCTGCATTTGGAACTGCGCTTCGGTCCCACCCTGTCCAGCGGGTTGCTTGGCGCGACGCCGGTGATGGTCGCAGATTCGGTTCCGTGTGATGGTGGCCAACCAGGATCGAAAACTTCCCTGATCCTTGACGCGTTCGAATCGGTCGATGCCGCTCGCCACGCTGCTGAACACCTCTTGCACCACATCCGAAGCATCGTGTGCCTCAAGCCCAGCCTGTCGACACCAGCGGTAGACCACCGGCGTGAAAACCGTCACAAGACGAGCCCAAGCATCGGGCTGCATCTGTTGCACACGTCCGAGCAGAGACGACGAGAGAGAAGGGAGTTCTTGCGGCAAATCTTCCTTGGGAGACATGATTTGGATGATAACCGAAAGCGATCGCCGGTTCCTGAATTCCGATCGATCTGCAAAATTGTTCGGAGAAGTCGAACGTGACAACGATCGCTTTGCAACGATTTCGGAACGTCTCATTCCTCCCTCTGTCCAGCCTGCTCGCATCCCATCGTCGTCCTTTTGTTGTCCCGCACCCACAAAGCTCCGTTTTGAACCAAGTCTGGAAACATGTCGCTTGCCCTGGATGTGGATGCGTCTGCGATGACATCACATTGTCGTTCAAGGGGGAAACACTCGAAACATTTTCGCCCGCCTGCAAAACAGGTGAGGCTTGGTTTCGAAATCGGCACGAGACCTCGGCCGTCGCTTCCATTGAAGGTCGCGACTCCACCGTCGACCAAGCCTTGGATCACGCGGCCGACTTGTTGACCCGCGCGGACTACCCCTTGGTTTACGGTCTCTCGCGAAGCGCCACTCCCGGCCAGCGGGCAGCTGTTTCATTGGCCGATCGACTGGGCGGTGCAGTCGATACGACCGCTTCGCTCTGCCATGGTCCATCCATCATGGCTATCCAGGAGGTGGGGGAGGTCACGTGCACGCTGGGAGAAGTCCGAAACCGGGCCGATCTGGTGATCTTCTGGGGATGCAATCCCGCCGATTCCCACCCCCGGCATGCAGACCGATATTCCGTGAATGCGTCCGGCGTGCACGTCCCGAAGGGTCGCGATGACAGATTTGTTGTGATGGTTGGCGAAGCTGGACAAATTGAGCAATGGAAGATCGATGAGGCAGGTACCGAACCCGACCTGAGAATCGAAATTGAACCGGGGCGCGACTTCGAAGTCTTGTCGCTGTTACGTCGAATGTTAAGTGAGCAAGTCGGCGAAACGCCTTCCACTGCCGCGCGCCCTCCCGCAGAGAATGTGAGTGTCGCCACGACGGAAAAGCTACGTCATTTGACCTCGAAAATTCAAACCAGCCGTTATGGGGTCGTGTTCTTCGGTCTCGGTCTCGCTGGTGAGAGTCCGTGGGCCGGAAAGCAGATTCCCCAGGTCGGTCACGTGAACGTTGCAGCCCTACTTCAATGGGTGGCCGAACTGAATCAAATCACTCGGTTCAATGCGCGGCGAATGCGTCTTCAAGGTGACGTATCTGGAGCTGACAACGTCTTGTGCTGGCAAACGGGTTACCCCTTCGCCGTCGACTTCTCGCGAGGCTATCCACGCTACAACCCGGGCGAATACTCCGCCAACGAATTGCTGGAGCGAGGCGACGTCGATTTGGCGCTGCTGGTGGGTGCGGAAACGATTCCATACTTTTCCGATCGAGCTCGCCAGCATCTCGATCGCATTCCAGTGATCATCCTCGATTACCCTGGTGCGTCCTCGTCGTTGCAGGCACAAGTTCGATTCACGACGGCCGTGTATGGATTGCATGCGGAGGGAACCGCCTATCGAATGGACAACGTGCCGGTCCCGCTTCGCGCCCTGATGCCGACTCGCCTTCCGACCGATGAATTCGTGTTGGAATCACTGCAACAACGATATGAAGAACGCTGTCCGTCTGCCGACAAAGCAGCGACAGAATTGATGCTGAACGACCGACTCTTGGGCTAGCGGACGGCGCGGAAACTTCCGTGCAGTCATGCCGGATCAAACGGCACAGTGCTAACGAGCGCGATTCGACGATTTGCGGTTCCGACGATTTGCTGGTCAGCTCTTCGATGCAAACACGAACTTAGGACTCCAGGTCGAGTCGGATGCCGCCAAGCCAACGAGCAATGAGGTTGTAAACGACGGCGCCGAGAAGCCCGAAGAGAAATCCAAGGACACCGTAAAAGATCGG
>JBPCVD010000629.1:0-6494 GCA_051010815.1 Rubripirellula sp. | reverse complement strand
GGAGGCCGATCCGTTGGATCACTATCGGCGTCTGAATCGAAGGGTGAATCAGCTGAAGGAAGCTGACATGTACTTCTTCGAATCGGTGATCTCCGAGCACAACGACGCTTGGGTAGTCGCCGATGGACGACGAATGCTGATGATGGCTTCGTACGAATATCTGGGTCTGCTGGGGCATGACCACTTAAAGCAATCCGCGATCAAAGCACTCGACACGTTCGGCACAGGGCATCATGGTGCTCGACTTCTGGCCGGTACCACGGCGGTCCATCGTGAACTCGAGAGTCGACTTGCGCGTTTCATGCAGTCCGAAGACTCCATTGTTTTCAGTAGTGGTTACGTCACAAATCTTGCAACAATCTCGACGTTGGTTGGGCCGGGCGATTGTGTGATCGGTGATCAATGGAATCACGCCAGCATCATCGATGGCTGCCGCATGTCGGGTGCAGAATTCCTCGAGTTCAAACACAACGACATCGATTCGCTCGCCGAGCAGCTTCAAGCCTCGGGTGCGCGGCGGACGCTGGTCGTCGTGGATGCTGTCTTCAGCATGGATGGCGACATCATCGATCTTCCAGCGGTCGTGGATTTGTGTGGCAAGCACAACGCGCTGCTAATGGTCGATGAGGCTCATAGTCTCGGGATGCTGGGGCGTACTGGCCGAGGCGTGCAAGAGCACTTTGGGCTCGACGCTGATGCGATCGACATCAAAATGGGAACGCTCTCGAAAACGCTGGCCAGTTCCGGCGGTTTTGTTGCAGCGAAAGAAGAGATCATCACTTATCTGCGTCATCACGCGCGTGGCTACATCTTTAGCGGCGCGCTACCGGCGGGTCAGGCAAGTGTTGCCGTTGCCGCACTTGACGTTCTGGAACGAGAGCCTGAGTTGGTGACCAGGCTTCATGAGAACCAGCGGCAATACCTGGAAGGGCTGAAGGCCGTCGGTTTCGACACCGCTCGGAGCGTGACGCCGATCGTTCCATTGATGACCGGTTCAACGGAGCAGGCGCTTGAGATGACTCGGATCTGTCGTGAAGACGGATTGTTTGTGATCCCCGTCTGTTACCCGGCGGTACCAATGGACGCACCACGGCTGCGGACATGCATTTCCGCGATCCACACCCCTCAGGAAATCGATTTTGCCATCGATGTTCTAACCCGAGCGGGTCGCGCGACCGGCGTGATCTAGTCGCGTCGCTCGGTAGCGCGACGTTGCTCGATGGCACGCAGGACGGGCGGTGTCCGACCTGGTCTGGCTGCCGTTCTTTAGCATAGGCTGACTGCCCGTGATCACCATTGGCTGGAATTTCCTTGATCAGCTGGGGCTGGGTGATTTGGTGGGCATGGGAAGCTCACGCGTCGCGATTGCTCGTTTCACCGTCGCTTCAGATTCATCCGACACCCGGCGACAGGGAACGGGAATACGCTAGGATGTTGAGTTGGGCTTCGAGATCGTTGTGTGTTCCCAAGGTCGGTGACACTCCTACGAGTCCCTGAAGTCCACGTTCGATTGGGCGTGGACCCACACTAACTATCATTTCGCGAGACAGAAAATGAAACTGACGTCCCTTCCCGCCTACTTGGTGATGTTCGTTGCGTTGATCGGATTCACCGTGATTCCCGGTTGTGAAGATAGCACGACCGACAGTGTGACGCCTGCTGCAGAGGGCGGAGACTCGCATGACGCCGACGGGCACTCGCATGATGAAGACGGGCACTCGCATGATGAAGACGGGCACTCGCATGACGAAGACGGGCACTCGCATGACGAAGATGGTCACGACCATGACGTCGACGGGCACGCGCATGACGAAGATGGGCACGCGCATGACGAAGATGGGCACTCGCATAGCGAAGATGGGCACTCGCATAGCGAAGATGGGCACTCGCATGACGAAGATGGTCACGGCCATGACGCCGACGGCCATGACGCCGACGGACATGCCGATGGCGACCATGACGAGGGTGGTCACGCGGAAGGCGACCACGATTCGGACAAGGATGCAGGCGACAAAGAGTAGTCGGCAGCCCGGTCAAGCAAATTGAAGTCTTCGAAGGCACGAGTGGATCACTCGTGCCTTCTTCGTTTGACGCTGTGTGAATTACACGCGGGGGCGAGTAAGACCCTTGCATGCTTCGCCGCGTTGAGAAGGAAGCCTTCGCGACTTTGATTCGCCCGGGATGCTTGGCCCCGAATCAGGTGGGGCTGAGTGGCGGGGGGCGAGTAAGGTACAGGTAAAGGGGCAGAAATTCGGAGTATTTCGAGATACCGTGCGCGTGGCCAAGATGCTCCTGCGCGGGCCGAAACGCGTGGCTTCGAACGTCGCGAGCAAATTCTCAGAATCGTCTTGGGCGAGCTGCGTTATCGATTACTGTTGATCAAGACCTCCCAAAGAACGCTTACGAAGGCCAAAATTGTTCCACCGCCTGCGTCCCTCATTGCCCGTTGACGGCAAGCTCGTGCTTGTGGCCGCTCTTGTTTGGCTGCCGGGGTTGGTGTTTGGGCAAGACCCATGGCCGGGCCGGCTGGGAGAGTTGGTTTCTTCGGGGATCGTGATCGCGGGTGAGCGAGTCCCCATCCAATCGCCCAGCGTCGATCCTCGGGGGCAATCTGAGTTACGGATGGCCGCTCAGGAGAAGCTGGCGGGGGCACATGGCTGGACGAGATTCAGTCGGAATTCAGTCGTCGCGCCTGTCAAGATCGAGCTCGCGTACTTGAAGAACGAGGCTGGCGATCGCGTGGGGCATCGAATTCACGTTGCCTACGTTGTTCATGCCGGGATCGAGACGTTGAGAGATTCTGACCTCATGGGTGGGCTGTTTGGAGGTTCGACGAGTAAAGAGGCGGAAACCAAGGATCCGGAGAGCGAAGCGTCTAAAGCGTTGGAAGATCAGAAAGCCGACGAGTCGTTTCGCTCCGAGCAAATGGACGATGCGACGGTGACGTCCCTCGGTATCGAGTCACAGCCAGGGGTCGGGTTCGGTTGGCTCGAGTTCTTGCTGCTCAAGAAGGTGGAGCTTCAAGGCGTCATACGTTCGAATCGATTCGAGGGAGTCGATTATGTGGCGATCACCTGGGAGTTGGCGGAAGAGTTCACCGATCGCGAACCAGTCCACGAACGTTTTCGAAACGAATGGGTCCGGCGAGACCGAAGTCCGAGTGGATCGCTGATTCGAAGTGAAGCAACCAGCTTCGCGGGAGCCGCAGGCTATCTGGTGCTCAGTAGCGTGGACGGAACGGATAACGCCTGTTTGATCGAGGCGGAGGTGGTTCTGCACGAACCGGAGGGGTGGTTCAACGGGAGCAATCTCTTGCGGAGCAAGCTGCCATTGATACTGCAGGAAAGTGCGCGACGGTTCCGGCGTGGCTTGAAGTGATCCGCGATCAACCGCCCGAAGCGGTGACGAATTTGGGGTCGGCTTGCCACAGATACAGGAAGGTTGGCAGGTTGCTCCTGTCCAATCCTGGGACGTTCAGTGGAATCAGTGAGCCGGTCGAAGGGCGGTTCGGCGTTTTGTCCAAGACGGTGTAGGCTCGATCGTTGTCACGTCGCAGCATCACGACAGACGAGTGGGGAGGAACGTTTGCCATCTGGCTGGCGACCGCGATGGCGTCGTCCATGTATCCCAGTTGATCGACCAGGGCGAGTTCCACGGCTTCTTGCCCGGAGACGACGCGACCGTCAAAGACTGGCGAATCTGCTGCCACGCGAGGACGGCTTCGTTTCACGTGTGCAATGAAGCGTTCATGCATCTGGTTGGCGATGCCTTGCAGAATATCCCGTTCTCCATCTTCCATCGTGCGTTGCGGAGACGCGATGTCGATCTTTTCGCCGGACTTCACCGGAACAGAAATCACGTTGAACTGAGCCAGGGTGTCTTCCAGGTTGTACGTGTTCAAGATCACGCCGATCCCACCGACGATGGAGGTGGGTTGTGAAATGATGTGGTCTGCGTGGCAAGCGAGATAGTATCCCCCTCCCGCACCAACGCTCATGATGCAGGCGACCACTGGGACTTTGCATTGCGACCGAAATTGCTCCAGTTCGTGCGCCATTTGATCGGCGGCGTTTGCGCCACCGCCCGGCGTATCGATGCGCAATACGATTGCCGAGACACTCGGATCTTTGGAGAGCACTCGGAGTTTCTCTCGAAAGAGTGCGACTGGGTTTTCGCCCATGGAGCCGAGACCGCTGATGTTCTGATTGATCAGCAGGTCGTCGACGCCAATCACGGCGATGGAGTTGGCGGTTGATTCGTGTCCGGAGACGGTCACCCGCGAAAGACGGGACGCCGAGTTGTCGCTCTTGACCGAGGTGCGCACGTCGCCGGACATGTTCATGTCGCCCGTCATGTCCATGTTTCCGTCAAAATCCAACCCGCCACTCGTGATCACTCGCATGGGGCGGTGACATCCCGTCAGGCAAACGAGTGTCAATAAGACGGGTAGCAGACGAAGCATGGTGATGGGCGTGCGTGCAGACGGAAGTTGCGGAACGATCACTTTGATCCGGATATTCGATTCAATCGGCACTCGGTCAGTCTCAAGCCGGTTACGCTGGAGCGTCGGCCATAACTTGCCCGACAGCTAGTCTCCGCGCAATCGAATCAATCGTCTAAGTTTGACACTGATCTGGATCTTCTGATCGGCCAAACGCTCTCTCCGCCCAGTGGGAGCGATTTCAGTTTCACGAGCCCCGGTTTCCCGCTGCATGCGATTTACCACCTTCACGTTGAAGAACCTCACTCGTCGGCCATTTCGGTCGGCGTTGACGCTGCTCGCGTTGGCGACGGCGATTGCCTCGGTGGTTGCCCTGCTGGGGATCACCAAAGGGTTTGTGAAGGCATTTGAGGATGTCTACGCAAGTCACTCCGTGGACATCGTGGTCTCGCGTCAGGGATCTGCGGACCGGCTGAGCAGTTCGGTCGATGAGACGTTTGCCAAGCGAATTGCAGATCAGGAAGGTGTGGCCCGCACCGCGGGCGTGCTGCTCGATTCGTTGTCGCTCGAAGAGCAGGAAATGTACGGCGTGCCTTCGATGGGCGTGGCAGCAGATTCCTGGATGCTGAAGGATTATCGGCTACGCTCCGAGGCCTCACCGGATCGCGATGATCCGCGTCAAGTGATGCTTGGCGTGCACGTGGCAGATCGCATTGGTGTGAAGGCAGGTGATTCCGTCATGTTGTTTGAAGAGCCCTATCGGGTCACCGGCGTGTTCGAGAGTCGGAGCACTTGGGAAAACGGTTCGATGATCCTTCCGTTGACGCAACTTCAGCAACTCACCGATCGACAAGGTCAGGTTACCTACATCAACGTCGTATTGGAGTCGGGGGTGGTGGGTGATCGTGCCGCAGGTGTCTTGCAGGCGATCGAAGACGTGGACCCAAAGTTGTTGGCAATGACCACCGATGAGTTTGTATCGACGGACACCCGCATGCAGGTCGCCTCGGCGATGGCCTGGATGACTTCGATCATCGCATTGGTCATTGGGGCAATTGGCACACTCAACACCATGATGACGAGCGTGATGGAACGGACGGTCGAGATTGGAATCTTGCGAGCGATCGGTTGGCCAAGGAGACGGGTCGCGAAGATGATTCTGATGGAATCGCTGGGGCTGGCATTGGTGGCTTGCATTCTGGGGGCGACGCTGGCCGTGGTGGGGACGACGCTTCTAAGCCAAGCAGATGCGGCAAAAGGGATTCTGGCGCCGTCGATCGATTCCGTCGTTTTAATGCAAGGATTCGCCGTGGCACTCTTCATTGGTCTGGTGGGGGCGTTGCTGCCCGCTTGGCGTGCGGCCAGCCTGATGCCCAACGATGCGTTGCAGGAACGCTAGTCGTGACGGATTTTCGCGTTATAACGATGGTTCCGACGAGTCTTGGAGGCATCATCTCGAGAACAAAATCAAGGGATAGGGGCGATCTCTAAAACGTCAATTATCATGTGCTGTGCGGCTGCATCGAGGGGGCTCGGAATGTCGCGACGCACATCCCCTTGGACGTCACACAGATCATCGTGGAAATCAATCAGTCCGGCTTTTCGCCAAACGGGTCACACCCATCCTCATTGAACGACTCCGTGGCGGTCGTCGGGATCGGTTGTCGTTTTCCCGGAGGCGCATCCAGTCCCGAAGCCTTTTGGAGACTGCTCAGCGATGGCGTCGATGCGATCACCGAGACGCCTTCCGATCGTTGGAGCCTGGAGAAGTTCTATAGTCCCGACAAAGTTCGTCCGGGGAAGACTCAGAGTCGTTGGGGCGGGTACGTCGATGGCATTGATCGATTCGACCCACAGTTGTTCGGCATTAGCCCGAAGGAAGCTTCGGGCATGGATCCTCAGCAGCGAATGTTGCTTGAGGTCGCATGGCGCGCTTTCGAAGACGCTGGCCAGCCGCTTCAGAATGTGGCTGGCAGGGATGTTTCCGTTTACGTCGGCATCTCGAGTTTTGACTATGCAGTGGCTGGGCTGAGCCCCCAGGATCGCGGCGTCG
>JBPCVD010000628.1:0-3763 GCA_051010815.1 Rubripirellula sp. | reverse complement strand
GTCGTCGTCGTTACGCCGGTGCCGCCAAGCCAACCTCGTGATCACGTCGCGCCGTTCATCCCCTATTCGTTCATCGATTCCCGGCGATAGCCAGCTCAATATGACCATGATTCGAAACGCGTTCTTTCCGTTCCGGTTGCAACTGTTCGCCGCTGTGTTGGCCTCCGCCTCTGTCGCAGGCATTGGCGTTGCGGCGGCTCAGGAAGCTTCTTCGAAAGTATCGTTGGAGCGAAATGTCGATTCAGCCGAGTCACAGATTCGTATTTTGCCATCGGAGTTCACGCTTCATGGCAGCGAAGCGGTTCAACAGATTTCGGTGGTCGCGGTTCGAGAAGGAAGGGTTTCGGCGACGATTGACCCCGTTCAATTGCAGTTCGAAATCGGCGATCCTGAGGTCGTGTCGATGAGCGATGGCGTGGTGCGTGTCGTTGGCAATGGGCAAAGCGAAATCGTGGTTCGATCGGCCGATGGCCGCGAGGCTTCGGCAACCGTTCGTGTGGTCGGCGCAGAAGGAACGCATGCCTGGAGTTTTCGCAACGACGTGCAAAGCGTGTTTTCGAAGGTTGGCTGCAACATGGGGTCCTGTCACGGCGCGCTTGCCGGAAAAGGGGGCTTCAAACTTTCACTTCGGGGCTATGACTCCGACGCCGATTTCCTAACGATCAGTCGCGAGGCCCGAGGGCGTCGAATTGAAATGGCGGACCCGGGACGCAGCTTGATCTTGGCCAAGCCTACCGGCGCGTTGCCGCACAAAGGTGGCCTCAAGCTTCGGCCGTCTTCTCGCGATTATCGTGTGATTTCAGAATGGATTGCTTCTGGTGCCAGCGGACCCAAGGAAGACGACGCCAGCCTGGAACGCATCAGCGTGATACCCGAGTCGGCGTTGTTGAGCACAGGAGATTCATCGCGTGTCTTGGTCAATGCTCACTATGACGACGGTCGAGTGGTTGATGTGACACATTGGTCTCAGTTCTCACCAACGGACGAGGCGGTTGCCAGCGTGGATGAGGCGGGGGTCGTGCAGGTTCGCGGAAGCGGAGAAGGCGCGGTTTTGGTGTGGTTCGGCAGCAAGGTGGCGTTGGCACGAATGACCGTCCCCTACCCGCATGAGATTCCTGAGCAAGTTTATGCCGAAGCGCCTCGTCGAAATTTCATTGACGAGATCAACTTGGATCAGCTTCGGACACTGCAACTTCGGCCTTCACCGCGTTGCGACGATGAAGCTTTCTTGCGTCGGGCCACGATCGACACGATTGGGCGACTGCCGACGGAGGACGAACGCACCAAGTTCCTCGGAGATGATGCTCGATCGCGACGTGATGCGTTGGTGGAGCAGTTGTTGGCGAGTGAGGACTTTGTCGATTACTGGACGTACCGTTGGTGCGACATGTTGTTGATCAACGGAACGCGACTGCGACCGGTGGCGGTCAAGACGTATTATCAGTGGGTCAAGGATGCCGTTCGCGAGAACCGTTCGTGGGACCAACTGGTGCGAGAGATTCTGACGGCGACCGGTGGCAGTGATGAGAACGGCGCGACCAATTTCTATGCCCTCCATCAAACACCCGAGGACATGACCGAGAACGCCTGCCAAGCGTTCATGGGGCTCTCGATCGGCTGCGCGAAATGTCATAACCATCCGCTGGAAAAGTGGACCAACGATCAGTACTACGGCATGGCTAACCTGTTCTCGCGTGTTCGTGCCAAAGGTTGGGGAGGAGATGGTCGCAATGGAGACGGCATTCGAACATTGTTCGTGGCGACTTCCGGTGAGCTGATTCAGCCGAATCGTGGCAAACCCCAGCCACCCGCGCCCCTCGATTCTGATCCGATCGCTTTTGATGATCCGACCGACCGCCGCGAAGCATTGGCCGACTGGATGACGAATCCAGAGAACCCCTACTTTTCGCGTTCGATCACAAATCGTATTTGGGCGAATTTCTTTGGGCGAGGATTGGTCGAGCAGGTGGACGACCTCCGACTCAGCAATCCTGCATCGAACGAGCCCCTTTTGACGGCGGCGGCACAGCATGTGGTGGAAGCCGAGTTCGACCTCAAGCAATTGATGCGGGCGATTCTGCGAAGCGAGACGTATCAACGAAGCAGTGTGCCGCTTGATGAAAACCGCAGTGAGCAAAAATACCTGAGCCGATACTATCCGCGTCGATTGATGGCGGAGGTACTGCTTGATTCCATCGATCAGGTGCTTGCCACGCATACCAAATTTGACGAAGTCGCTTTTCCTGGGGCCGACAAACAGAAGACCGACTTTTACAAGGAAGGGACGAAAGCGATCGAACTGTACGACGCAGCGGTGAAGTCCTATTTCTTAAAAACGTTTGGGCGTAATCCTCGCGAGATCACCTGTGAATGCGAGCGAAGTGATGAACCGAGCATGGTCCAGGTGTTGCACTTGTCCAATGGTGAAACGTTGAATCCAAAATTGGCGAGCGAAGAAAATCGCATCGCCAAAATGATGGAGCGCGGACTGGACGACGCCGACCTTATCCGGCGACTGTTCGAGATCGCGCTTTCACGTGGACCGACCGAGAGTGAATTGAAACACTTGCTTGAAATACGGTCGGAATATGGAGAGGATCGCGCCACGGCATTGCAGGACGTTGCCTGGAGCATCCTGACCAGCACCGAATTTACGTTCAATCATTAGTTGACTGCTCGCTTGACTGATTCGAATCAATCCAACCTTTTGATGCTTTGCTCATGCGTGACTACCTTCTTTCCGCACTCGTGATTTCTCTGACAGCGACCGCGCAGGCGGCCGACTCAGTTGACTACGCACGCGACATCTACCCCATCCTCGAGTCGCATTGCGTGGGATGCCACACCGTCGATGACGCCGAAGGTGGGCTCGTGATGGAGTCTCACGCGGCGTTGATGCAGGGGGGCGAATCAGGTCTGGCAGTCACGGCAGGATCGGCTTCGAGTAGTCGGCTGATCTTGATGATCACGGGCAAGATGGATCCGGCGATGCCGCCGGAGGGCGAAGAACCGCTGAGCGAGGCGGAGATCGATTTGTTGACACAATGGGTGGAGCAAGGTGCGGAGGGCCACGATGGTGAGATGCCCATCAAACGCGACTTGCGAACACCGAAGATTGATACGCAGGAGGGAGTCTCGTTGCCGGTCACCGCATTCGCATTTTCACCCGATGGAAAAACGCGTGCGGTTGCGACCTTCGGTAAAGTTGAATTGATCGACGAAGAGGACGCATTGATCGCGACGCTGAGCCAAGACCTGAGCAAGATCAACGCGGTCGAGTTCAGCAGCGATGGCAAGCGTCTGTTGGTCGCCTCGGGAGTGACTGGAGCGTACGGGAACGCCTCAATCTTTTCGGTGACGACGGGAGAGTTGCTGGTTGAATTGCTTGGCCACCGCGATGTGTTGTACGCGGCGACGTTTTCGCCAGACGAATCGATCGTTGCGACTGCCGGCTATGACCGTGAGATCATCCTGTGGGATACAAAATCGGGGGAGCCGATTCGAAGCCTTGAAGGGCACAACGGTGCGATCTTCGACCTGGCATTCTCGCCCAGCGGAGAGGTCTTGGTGAGCGCCTGTGCGGACGAAACCGTCAAGGTCTGGAATGTTGCGACTGGGCGTCGACTTGATACGCTCAGTCAGCCGGAAGGAGAGGTCTTCGCCGTTGCAGTGACCGCCGATGGAAAACACGTGTTGGCCGGCAGTGCCGATAATCGATTGCGAGTCTGGTCACTCAAGTCGAAACAGCGACCGCGTATCAACC
>JBPCVD010000627.1:0-3436 GCA_051010815.1 Rubripirellula sp. | reverse complement strand
GCATGTCCTTCATGCCCGACTGCATCGACGCAATCACAGATCGCCGTTTCTGCAAATCCTCGGGCCGAATCCGCGTGCCGTCCGGCGCGACAAGCTCATAGAGAACGGCATCATATTTGGACAAACGCTTATTGAGATCTTCGTAGTATTCCTTTTGACCAATGTGAACAACGCCCACGAGGTCAACGATCTTTCCAGCATACGGGGTGTCCGCCTTGCCCTTGTAGCGAACGATGGCCGTTTGCAAAGCACGCGGCTTGCTCTCGTCGCTCTCTTGAACACGCAAGTACAGCGACTCGGGTTTCTTCGCTTCGGACTCCTTCGAGTTCTCAACGCCCGCGTCAGCCTCCTTCGCATGCTTCTCGTCAGCCACGGGTTCCGCGACCGCCGACTGTGCAAATCCTCGCATTGCGCTCAGCCCAACCAGGGCCGCAAACACCATCAAGATCAACCGCAACATCACAACCCTCAATTGGCGATCACGTTCTCGGTCCCAAGAGATAGGACCATCTCGGTTAAGGATAGCGCTTTGTCGACGAATCGGCAACTTCGTGAAAAGTCGGATCGGACGGGGGAGCCGCAAATGTGCTCTCAACCCCGCTAACACCTTCGAATCCGAGCCTTATGCCTCGAGATTCAGGCCGCCGGATTCTGAACCTGAAACCGGACTCTCCGCTATTCCGGAGTTTTCGTTCGCACAAACCGCACGCCAGGTTTCGGCCTCAATTTCGAGGACGGCGCGGATTTCGTCGATCGCATCAGCGTCACTCGTCGTCTCGGCAACGACCAAATGTTTTGCCAGGAACACATACAGATCCGCGACCTTCCGACCGATCTCCTGCTCGCCCGCATCCTTTCCACCCACCACACCACGAAGAAGTTCGTTGATCAATTCGAGCAACTTCAATGACGCCGCATTGGGCCCAGGGTCGGTCTCTGCACGCCAGTTTGCGGCCAGGGATGTACTCACCTCGACGGCCCGTTCAATCAGCATCGACCGCAACCGGGCGGGCGAAGCCGTGCGAACGGCAGATTCCAGGTAGTGATCGCCCGTCGCGACATGCTCGCTCCATCTTGCTGGGGGATGGTTAGGAAGATTCATGAAGATTACTCGTGACGATGCTGACGCGGTCGTGCCTGATTGATGCGGAGTCTTACGTTGGGATGGAGATCGGTTGTATCTGCGCGATCGCCGATTGATTGGTTTGGATCTTTGCGATCGCTTCTTCCATCGAATAGTACTTGCGTAATAAACGCTCTCGCTCCCGCTCCAATCGAACATCAAGCGAATCGATCCTGGAGTTGTTGAAGTCGATCTGAGAACTGAGAGTCTGAGAGCGATTCAGCAGCATCCCCGTTCCCTCGCCCGCCAGACGATCGGCAAGACCGCTCAACCGGTTTGCCAGCCCTGCTTCGTTCGCGGTGAAGAACTCCTCCACGTCTCCACCGCCTGACTCGATCGCTTCCGTTAGTTTCGTCGAATCGAGATCCAGTTTTCCCTGGTCGTTGAGTCGCAGTCCGACTTGGCCAATGGACTTCAAGTCTCCGGCACCGCTGATTCGTCCCGACAACAATCGCGTGTAGCCGTTCTCGATTCGCAACGTCTCGCTGGAACCAAACAGCAATCCGACTTCTTCGCTGTCGGCGTTGTAGAAAGTCAGCGAATTGAGTTTGTCAACGAGCAAATTGTATTGATCAACAAAGGACTTCGCCGCCGTGATCACGGTCGCTGCGTCCTCCTCGACGGTCACGCTGATGGGCGTGTCAGACAGTTGCTTCAGCGTCAGCACTAAACCGCCAGACTCATCATCGCCCGAGACCTCCGCGGGTCCCACGATCGCCGACACCGAAGCGCCATTGACCGACTGTGTGGTTGCCACACCCGCAATGCCAAGACTCGATGCCGCCACCCCGTTGCCAGTGTCGCTCACCGTGAGCGTCCCTGCACCCGCAGTGGTATCGACCACAGCGATGCCATTCCCGGCATCGTTGACGGCTGCAGTCACGCCAATGCCAAGATCGTTGATCGCGTCAACGAGTTGGCCGACCGTCGAAATTCCCTGAACGGTTAGATTGATCGCACTCGTCTCGCCCTCGCTGTTGGTGACCATGAAGCTGCCCCGATCCGCACCGCTGGCAATGTCATCCAGAATCGTTGAGCGAGAGATCGAACGTTTCGTGGATTGATCACCATCAAGATCAAACACGCCATCGGCGGAAGAATGCACGCGTTCGGGACCCCCGTCGGTTGCGACCGTGATCTTTGCGTCACGACCCACGGTGTCCGTTCGCAAGTCCAATTCGAATCCGACGGTCTCAATCGAGATCTGCCCGGATCCACCGCCTTGTTGACTCCGAATCCGAAGCGAAACAGTCGCGTCTTCGTTCTGCTCAATCGAAGCGACTGCATAACGACCAGACTCGTTCAGCTTTGCCACCAACGAATCGAGTGTATCGTCGGCATCGATATCGAACAGTGAGGCCTGCGTCCCCACCAATGCTTCGACGAGATCGCCTCCCACCGTTTGCGTCGTTGCTACCCCCGCGATGCCCAAATCGGATGCTGTCGTCCCCGATCCGGTGTCCTCAATCGTCAATGGCGCGGAACCACCGGCGGAGTCCGCAATCGCGATTCCATCACCGGCATCATTGAGGGAAGCGTTGACCCCAATCGACAAGTTGTTGATCGCATCGATCAACTGCCCCACATTGGTTATTCCTTCGACCGTCAGGTTGACCGCGCTCGTCTGCCCCGCGCTGTCTGTGATCGTAAAACTACCGCTGTCGACGCCGATGCCCTGATTCAATTCACTTAACCGCGTGTCCCGGGTAACCGTCTGACGGTTCAAATTGCCACCAACAATGATGGAGTCGTTGTAAGTGCCCTCTAGGCCCAGGCTGGATGCGGTATCGTCGTCCGACGAAATCGTGATGGCCCCGCCGCCCCCCGAAACATCACGCAACTGAATCCCGGTTCGAGCGTCATTGATACGTGCGGTGAGGGGCAATCCGGAGGCGGCGATTGCGTCGATCACCTCACTGGTGTTCGTCGCGGTGGAGAGATCGATCGCGCCGTTACTGCCGTCCGAGAGAGTGACACGAAGAGTTCCAAGCGGCCCGACCCCATTGCCACCATTGAGCTCGGCCAGGGACGCGCCGCGAAGAGCTCCAACGCCCGAGGGCAATTCAATCTCGGTCCCCGTCACGCTGGCGCTAGCGACATCAACTCCCCATAGTCCAAGGTCGGCCGCGCTCTCCGCGGTTCCGAGTTGCTCAACTTGCAGATTCGATGCCGTCGCTCCGCTTAGGTCGACTAGCTGCAAGGCGTTGCCAACCGTCGTAGCGCGGACATCTACGTCAGCGTCGTTGATGGCAAGGAGTACATCGTTGATCGTTCGAGCGTCGCGTAAATCGATATCCGCTGACTTGCCTGACC
>JBPCVD010000626.1:0-4513 GCA_051010815.1 Rubripirellula sp. | reverse complement strand
AACGATTCTTTTCTAAGGATCCTGCAAGGCGATCGTTCTTGTCTATGCAGGGACATGCATCCTTCTGCTCCCCGAGCGGCGATGAACGATTCGAACAACCTCACCGACGAAGCGTGGCTTGGCCTCGTTTTTCGCGAGCATCAACGACAGTTGTTGGCGTACGCGACCCATTTGATGGGTGACGCCGACCGTGCCGGTGACGTGGTTCAGGATGCGTTTGTCCGTCTCTGCAAGCAGCCTCGCGATCAAGTCGAGGATCGAGTTCGGCAATGGCTGTACACGGTCTGTCGGAATCGCGCGATGGACATTTTGAAGAAGGAAAATCGCATGAAAGCACTTGATGATGCCAATGGATCGCAGGTGAGTCGCGATGGTGATCCGCAGCGAATGGCCCAGCGTCGCGATACCGCTCGGAAAGCGGGAACGCTGATTGGGGCGTTGCCCAAACACCAGCAAGAAGTGATTCGCCTGAAAGTCGAAAGCGACATGAGCTATCGCGAGATAAGTGAGTTAACCGGACTGACCGTCAGCAACGTTGGCTACCTGCTGCACACCGGGTTGAAGTCGATCCGACTTCGGCTCGCCACCATCGAATAGCCCCTCCCCTTCCCTCCACACGCCACTGCATTCGACCCGCCAAAGGTTGGCTGAGATGAACCACGATCAAACCGACACGCGTGCGACCGCCTATGTTTTCGGAGAACTCCTTCCCGAAGACGCTGTCGCCTTTGAACGCGAACTTGAGCAATCCCCCAAGCTCCGTCGCGACGTCGATGCACTTCGCGAAACGATCGGTGCGTTGAAGTCCGAGTTCGACGCCAACTCGACCGATCTTGATGCCAGTCATCGTGGCGTCATCGATCGGGCCATCCTTCACTCGGGTGATGCGTCATCGATGCGAACAGTAGAAGACAACACTCCGACGCCGCCTCCCGTCGTTCTGCGAACACAGAGGGGGCCATCGCGACACTGGCTAGTGATCGCTTGCCTTGCGGCAAGCGTCCTACTTCTGTTCGGACTGATGTATCCCTACCTGCGTGATCCCGGAGCGAACACGATCGCGACCCAGTACGAGTCGTCCGATCAGCTCGCAAACGAGATACGCCAACAAGTACAGTCGTTCAACGGAGCCATTCAGGAACGTCGCTACGAAGATGCCGAGGAAATCGCGAAACAATACTCGAGCGCTAATCCGGACGACCCGCTCGCCAGCACGATGTTGCAAACCAGTGAAATGGGGAAACGGTTGGTTGCAAACGAGGCAGCTTTCGCGGCGATCCCAAATCTTGATCCCGCGATCTTTCCAAGTCTTGGCGCAGCTGCGGAAGATGCCGAGATCGCGATGGAACTGATGGACTCTGACGAAGAAATGGCTGCGGTGACCGTCCCGACGGATGATTCGTTGTTGATTATGTCGGATGACTTGCAAGTCGCTTTGAGCGAGTCAGACCTCCCTCAAATCGTGGAACTGGACCTGGAAGGACTCGATGTCGCTGCGACTCAGCTGACCAACCCTGTCAACAAACTGAGTCAGTTGAGCGTGCGGTCCAATGCCGCCGAGGTGTCAGGTGAGATGAACTATGCGGGTCGGAACGCCCAGCCCGGAGATCGCGATTTCGGATTCAAAGCAAGCTCACAGACATTTGGCGATGGCGTGCAGGCTTTGCCCGGTCCCCAAGTCGAATCGAAGCAGCCACGAAGGTCACGCAGATTCCGAGATCAAGATTCCGATGGTGCGGCCGATCTTGCCTACACCGGCGGTGAAGACAGCATGGAAATGATGATGGGTGGCATGATGATGGGCGGCATGGAAGAGATGGAAATGCTCGAGGATGAAATGGGCATGGATGCAATGATGGGCATGGGAATGATGGGTCCCGAAATGTCTGGAGATCGTTTCGAACCCATTGAAGACAACGCATTCGTGAGCGTTTCACAGGGTCCACTTTCAACCTTTTCGATCGATGTTGACACCGCGTCGTACGCAAAAGTCCGAAGCATGCTGAATCGCAATTCACTGCCCCGCCCTGACTCGGTGCGGATCGAGGAGTTGCTCAACTACTTCCACTACGATTACCCCGCCCCCCAAGACGATCATCCCTTCGCGGCGTCGATGGAGATCGCCTCCTGCCCTTGGAATCCCGAACATCGTCTTGCCCGCGTCGGCATCAAAGGTCGAGAGATCGAAACCGATCGCCCATCCAGCAATCTCGTGTTTCTGCTGGACGTATCCGGTTCGATGGATGAGCCGAACAAACTTCCATTGATGGTCGATGGGATGAAGATGTTGACGGATCAGCTCAGCGAAAATGACAAGGTTGCGATCGTCGTGTACGCGGGCGCCGCTGGTCTCGTGCTGGATTCGACCCGGGGCGATAAGAAGCAAGAGATCGTTGCGGCTCTTGAGCGTTTGAAGGCTGGTGGCAGCACCAACGGCGGCCAGGGAATTGCGCTCGCCTATGACGTTGCCCGAGACAACTTTGTCGTGGGTGGCACCAACCGCGTCCTGCTTTGCTCGGACGGTGACTTCAATGTCGGCGTCACAGGCACCGACGCGTTGGTTGAGCTTGCCAAGGAAAATGCCAAGTCCAACGTGTTTTTGTCGATTCTTGGTTTTGGGTCAGGAAACCACAATGACTCGATGATGGAGCGTGTCTCGAACGATGCCAATGGTAACTACGCCTACATCGACAGCATCTCCGAAGCCAAGAAAATCCTAGTCGAGGAATTGGGTGGTACGCTCGTGGCGATCGCAAAAGACGTCAAGATTCAGATTGAATTCAACCCGAAGGAAGTCGAATCCTATCGTTTGATTGGTTACGAGAATCGAGTCTTGGCAGCCGAAGACTTCAATAATGACAAGATAGACGCTGGAGAAATCGGAGCGGGTCATACCGTCACCGCCCTGTACGAGGTGGTGCCGAAAGTAAAGCAGGAACGAAAGGACGCCGCGAAGATCGACCCACTGCGTTATCAAACGCCGGCAATGCTCAACGACATAGCCGATGCGGGCGAAATGCTCGCGTTGAAGCTTCGCTACAAGGAACCTGATGGTGACACCAGCACGCTGATTCAATTTCCAGTGAGCGACTCGGGAAGGAGCTTTCAGCAGACGGATCGCGACTTCAAATTTGCCGCATCCGTTGCCTCTTTCGGTATGTTGCTGAGACATTCACCCTACAGCGGCACCGCCACCATGGACGACGTTCTGAACATGGCTCGCGAAGGCACCGTGGGCGATGACTACGGTTACCGCACCGAGTTCCTCGCGCTGGTGGAAAGAGCACATCAATTGAGCGGCCGGTAACCGATCAAGCAAGTCGACAATGCTCGAGTATCTCGTCGGCACCAGCACGGTAACCGACGTAGAACGGTCCGAATTCGGCGTACTTCGCGCTCGCTTGGTCAAACCGCATCTTGTAGACGATCTCTTTCAGATACTCGGGGTTGCGGCCCCACAACGTGACCATCCACTCCCAGTCGTCAAGACCGACGCCAACGCTAATGAGCTGGCTGACCTTGCCGGCAAACGCGATGCCACTTTGGGCGTGTTCAGCCATCATGGAATTGCGTGCGCTGAAGGGCTCGCTGAACCAATTCGCACCGACGACCCGACTCTTGTTCATCGGGTAGAAGCAAGCGGCGGGCCACTCCGGTATTTCAGGTCGAAGCCGCTGTTCATTCATCATTGGCAGGCGTCGCTCATACGCCGCGACTTTGGCAGACAGCTCTGGCGAATCGGGGTCGGCGCCTCCGGCAATCAAACGCTCTCGAAAGCGATCGATCGTCGGTACGTATTCACTGACCTCACTCATCGAGACGAACGACCATTCCGGTTCGACGTACTGCCCCAAGCCTGCCGCCATGATCTGCTGATGCACACCATCCACTTTTGCCGGATCGGGATCCATCAACATCACGCAAAAATCAGCCCGGTGCCCACTCACCCAATACGAAACCAAACGCTCGGGAGCTCCATCACCGCTCGCATTGAGCGCATCGCGAAACTGCTGCTGGTATTCGGATGCCAGGGTTCCCTGCAACGCCTCCCGGCGGAACCGATAGAAATAGTGACCGCAGTGCCAACCATTGCTCGGAATCACCGATGGCTCAGGCAAGGGCTCGGACCGACGGGCATGGGGAGGTGGCTGGTTCATCTTGGTTGCGGTTCACTGGAGACGAAGGTGGCAGACAGGCCCGATGTTGGGCGGACGTTGATTCACCATCCATCCTACGTCCGTAGGCCAAGGACGGGGAGTCGGCCAAAAAGCTGCTGCACGCCAAGCTGCCGAATCTCGGCGACGGCAGTTCTTCCCCGATCACCGTGGAGCTCGAATCACGCTCGACCGGAGGGTTCACGACGACCGTTGACGCACGGGCAGGTCCTGACAGGCGGGGCCATCATCGCGTTTAACGATACTGCCACTCGATCGATCGATCGCGGTATCCCAGATGCCGATGCCAGTGCTTGGAACCGCTCGCACCAAAATAGCCGTACGAGTAGGGCGTCTTC
>JBPCVD010000625.1:0-4244 GCA_051010815.1 Rubripirellula sp. | reverse complement strand
GCTCCGATCACGCTTCGCAAGCGAATCCTCAACTTGATCGAGGCGGAAACGCAACGGTGCCGCGAAGGTCAGAGAGCGGAAATTTCGGCCAAAATCAACGCGTTGGTCGACACCGAAGTCATCGATGCGTTGTACCGAGCCAGTCAGGCCGGCGTCAAAATTCAGCTAAACGTCCGTGGTGTTTGCTGTTTGCGTCCTGGCGTCAAAGGCCTCAGTGAATCGATTCGCGTCGTCTCGATCGTCGATCGATTTCTGGAGCACGCCCGAGTCATCTATTTTCGTCATGGCGGCGATTCCGAGCTCTTCATCAGCAGTGCTGACTGGATGCCGCGCAATCTCGATCGGCGCGTTGAACTATTGATTCCAGTCGATGACGACGGCTGCCGCAAAAAGTTGATCGACACGCTCCGCGTCTATTTCAAAGACACGGCCAATACTTGGGAGATGCAAGGGGACGGCTCTTACCAACGACTTGAGCCCGGCGATGAACCTGTGCGAGCGCAAAAGGTTCTGTACGATCGCGCTCGCAAAACGGTGGCCAAGATTCGCCAGAGTCGTCGCACGACTTTCGAAACACATGAACCGAGCGACAAGTAGTGCCGGCAATCATGTGTGGTAGGTGTTGGCGTTAAGGCCAAGAACGGCTGCCTGATCCAGTTCGCTAGAGAATGGAACCGGGACGATAATTCGCGGGCTCCGGATAACGTGCGGTGATGTCCGCGATCTTGGCCGCCACGCTCCGCACTTGCGCTGGTGCGTTACCGATGAATTGGCTGGGATCACCAATCGCCGCGCGAAGCGCCTCGGAATCCATGGGGAGGCGTTCATCTTCAGCCAAACGATCGATCAAGTCGTTCTCATCAGTCCCTGACTCGCGCATCGCGAGGGCAGCAGCAACCGCATGTTCCTTAATTGATTCGTGCGCAGCTTCGCGGCCCACCCCCGACTTCACTGCGGCCACAAGAATCTTTGTCGTTGCCAGGAAGGGAAGGTAGCGACGAAGTTCGCGATCAATGACAGCGGGGTACGCCCCAAAATCAACCAGTACCGTCAGCAAGGTTTCCAGCTGTCCGTCAATCGCAAGGAACGCATCCGGGATTGCGACGCGCCGCACGACACTACAACTTACGTCACCCTCATTCCATTGATCGCCAACGAGTCCGCCAATCATGGCCAGATAGCCTCGCATGATCACGCTGAACCCATCGATGCGTTCGGCGGAGCGAGCATTCATTTTGTGCGGCATGGCCGAGGACCCAACCTGTCCCGGCTTGAATCCCTCGGTCGCCAACTCCGCGCCCGCCATCAGTCGCAGCGTGCGAGCAAAGTTCGCCGGGGCAGAGGACAGCTGCGTGAGAGCGGAGACAACATCGAAATCAAGCGACCGTGGGTAGACCTGACCTACGGAATCGAAACAGCCATCAAAGCCCAGATTCGCTGCAACTCGCCGATCAAGGGAATCCAATTTCTCGGCATCACCTTGAAAGAGGTCGAGCATGTCCTGCTGAGTCCCGACGGGCCCTTTGATGCCGCGAAGGGGCAATCGCTGCAGTAATTCCTCAAGGCGTTGAAAGGCAACTAGCATCTCTTCTGCAATATTGGCAAAACGCTTTCCAATCGTCGTGACTTGAGCTGGGACGTTATGACTTCTCCCCGCAATCGCCAACTCAGCTGTTTCGACCGCGCGTTCCCCGATCAATCCCAACGCGGCGACCGCATGATCACGGACCAAGGTCAGAGCCGAACGAATCTGTAGTTGCTCAACGTTTTCCGTGAGGTCTCGCGAGGTCATCCCCTTGTGTATGTGCTCATGCCCGGCGAGCGCATTGAATTCCTCGATCCGAGCTTTCACATCGTGTTTGGTCACACGTTCGCGTGCGTCGATTGAATCCAGATCGACGTTTCCGACGACGTTTCGGTAGGCATCGATCGCCTCTGCGGGCACTTCAACGCCGAGGTCTTGCTGCGCCTCCATGACGGCGATCCACAACTCTCGCTCAAGAATGACCTTGTTTGCGGGAGACCAGATATCGACCATCGCATCGCTGGCGTATCGCGAAGCAAGAATGTTGGGCAGATCGCCAGGCACAGCGGACTCCAGAGGTCAGGACAACGAAATCGAAAACTTACGAAAAGATCAATCGAACAGAATGTAAGTTCCGGCCGGGAAAGTGAGTAGCCGTGATAGCGGTACTAGCGGAGACTGGCGAAATTCACTCGTCACGCGACTTGGCAGCGGAACGGCGGGAGTGACCGGAGCGCGATCGAATGGAGCCGAGCGAACGCGGCGGGGCCCCGTACAAGCTCGATCCGCAGTCGCGGTGATTGCGCGCTGTCGAGATGATTCCAGGCGCCGTCATCTTGAGTATCCGAGTGTAAAACCAGCGTTGTTCGGCGATTTGCGTATTTTCGGTATGGGAACCCCTCTCAGGACGAGCAATAAAACGAGTCTCAGATTGTCGATTAGCGGCGTTTCGGGATAAAAACGAGTTCGATACGATATGGACTTGCCGTGACACCGCTGTTTTGGGTGCCGCGGTGTTTTTTTCTATTATTCCGGACCTTGAATGTACATCCTCCCTAACGTCCCGTTGCTCTCGCGAATCTCGCGTTTCTGTGGCGGTTCATTGTGCTTGGTGATCGCGTTCTTCAGCGGACTCAGCGTCTCCTCGACACCGGTTTATGCACAGCAGAACGCCGCCGCAGGCGCAAATTACGTACCTGCCATCGAATTGCTACCCGATTCTTTAGCAGGGCTGGTTCGCATCCCCAACATGCCGCGGTTCTGCGCTGCCTGGGAGAAGACTTCCATCGGGCAACTGTTCGAAGACGAGTCGATGCAGCCGTTCATCGAGTCGCAACGGTCGCGTGCGAAGAACTACCTGGAGTCGTTCGATAACAAAGTAGGCCTTCGACCGGAGGACCTGTATGAAATCGCCTCGGGCGAAGTCGTGATCAGCTGGTTGCCGTTTGATAACGACAAACGTCGTCCGTACACCATGTGCGTGGTCGCAGACATCCGCGGACTGAAAGCGAAAGCGGACGGTGCGATGGACAAGATCGACAATGACCTGACATCAGGTGGCTGGATCCGGAATGACGTGGAGCATCAAGGTCAGCAAGTCCGCATCTACAACACGAAACCAAAGCCTGGGCAACTGAAAGTCGAACAGGTCGCGGTTACGCTTAGCGACACACGAATCATTGCGGCAGACCGTGATTCGGTCGTCACCGATTTGCTGGACGCCATAGCGGGAGAGCCCAAGGGCGAAGCCATCGCCAAGCTTGAGAACTTCAAAACGGTTCTGAGTCGCTCGGGCAAAGCCATCCAGGGTCCCATCCAGAATGGCGGAGGGACCATTTCGCTAGAGTGGTTTGCCAAGCCATTTCAGATGGCCCGCATCCTACGCGAATCCTTCGAAGTCGATCGTGGCAATCAAGTCGACATCATCAAGCTACTTGAAAACCAGGGGTTTGACGCCATCAAGGCAGCCGGCGGCATTTTTGCACTGGCCGGTAAAAAGTTCGACATACTTCACCGTGGATCAATTCTCGCCCCACCGACCACAGGCGAGCCAAGCAAGTACGAGATGGCGGCACAAATGCTGCAGTTTCAGAACACTCCGCTCGAATCGGTGCCGGCTTGGGTCGCTGCCGATGTCGCGAGCTTCAATCGGTTGAATCTGCAATTCGAAGAAGCGTTTTGGGCTTCGGAAACGCTCATCAACGAAGCCTTTGGCGACGAAATCTTCCGTGACATCATCGAAGGGATTCGTGACGACGAAGACGGACCTCAAATTGATATCGCAAAGAACGTGTTGCCGAATCTGGATGACCAAGTGATCTTGATCACCGACAACACGCTGCCGACGAACTTGAATTCAGAACGCATGCTGATCGCGATTCGCGTCTCGAATGCAGACGCAATCAAGCAAGCAATCAATAAGGCGATGAAGGTCGAACCCGACGCCAGCATCATGGATGTCTTGCCCGGCGTCGAAATCTGGCGTGTCCAGCGGGGCGAAGGGGACGACGACTTTGACGCCGAGCTGTTCAAGGATCTTGAAATCGGCTTCGGCGACGAGGACGCAGAGGAAGCGCCTCCGTTGTTGGATCATTGGGCGATCGCGATGGTCGACAAAGGCAAGGGTTCGGACGTTCCCTACCTGATGTTTTCCAATCACCCCGATTTCCTCGTCAAAGTGGCCAAGCGAATTCTCGCAGGGGGCGATGCGGGACTGGCC
>JBPCVD010000624.1:0-7861 GCA_051010815.1 Rubripirellula sp. | reverse complement strand
ACCGCCAGGCATTGGCCGTTGGTGGAGTTTCACAGGCCGGGCCGCCGCTTTGTCTGGAGCTCGGATCTGATCCGTGGTCGGTTCCCGCCTTGGAAAATGGGCGTCTGGTCCTGGTCTTGTCAATTTTTGACGAATCGCGAACACTAAAGCCTCGACATTGCTTGATTCGTCGAAGCTGACCATCGACCCGCTCGAAAGACAACGTATGAATTTCCCAATGGCTCGCGACCTCGTGGCAAACGAGCTTTCTAACAGTCACTCGTATCAGAGTTACCAACGCCAGCGACAATTAACGCTAGGCGACCTGCTGCTCGAAAATCGGATTGTGTTTCTCCAGGGCGAGATTCACTACGCCAACGCCAACGACGTCGTCATGAAGTTGCTCTACCTGCAGAGCGAAAACCGACGAAAAGATATCCATTTCTACCTCAATTCGCCGGGCGGAAGCGTGACCGCCACGCTGGCGATTTACGACACCATGCAAATGCTGTCGTGCCCGGTAGCGACGTACTGCGTGGGCGAAGCCTGCAGCGGTGCGGCGGTGCTGTTGGTGGGTGGCAGCAAGGGTAAACGATATTGTCTGCCCAACAGCCGCGTGATGATGCACCAGCCGATGGGTGGCGTTGGCGGACAGGTCAGCGACATCGAGATCCAGGCTGCGGAAATGTTCCGTTATCGCGATGTGCTCAATGAGATCATCAGCAAGCATTCCGGCAAATCGGTAGAGCAGATTGCTGCAGATACGGATCGCGACTTCTTCTTGAGCGCCCAAGAAGCCAAAGACTACGGGTTGGTCGATGACATCCTGACTAAACCACCTTCCGATGGCGATGACGATGACGCGTGATCATGCCCCGGCGTGATTCCCGTCCTGACTCTGACCTTTGCATCCAAACACCAAAAGAATAGTTCGCCATGCCAGTCATCCCCTACGTCGTCGAAAAGAGTGGTCGCGAGGAACGCGTCTACGACATTTACAGTCGGCTACTCAAAGACCGAATCATTTTCCTCGGTCAACAGGTCGACGACCAAATTTCAAACGCGCTTGTCGCGCAGATGTTGTTCTTGCAGTCCGATGATCCGAAGGCGGACATTCATCTGTACATCAACAGCCCTGGCGGAAGTATCACCGCAGGCATGGCCATCTACGACACGATGCAATTCGTGTCTTGCGATGTCGCCACGTATTGCATCGGTCAGGCAGCTTCGATGGGGGCAGCCCTGCTGACTGCCGGCGCGGAGGGTAAACGATACGCATTGCCCAATGCACGCATCATGATCCACCAGCCCCTGGCAGGCATGCAAGGAACGGCTCGTGAGGTCGAGATTCATGTTGAGGAGTTGCGACGCATCAAGCAACGAATGAATGAGCTGATGATCGAGCACACTGGGCACTCGCTGGAGAAAATTGAAGAGGACACAGACCGTGACCGCTTCATGTCCGCCGAAGAAGCTTGTGAGTACGGCTTGATCGACAAGGTGCTCGTCAAGTCGGGCGAGAAATAGTCTCGGCCTGATCTTTCACACGGCACTCGTTCCGATTGGTAACGAGTGTCGCGCTGGCGGCAGGGTTTACGCGGCAGGGTTTACGCGGCAGGGTGTTCGGGGCTTGTTTCTCCGTCTCGTTTTCTGCTTCTGGCTTTCTGCGGCATGATCGCTGGGCTGTTTGCGATCGGGTGCCCGTTTCGTAGTTCCCTGTCCGTGTGCGATAGCGATTCTCGGTTCAGCGAAGATCGACGGCATCGCCCCATGAAGCCGGACGTTTTCCGCCATCCATGAGGCACCATAGAACGGCAACGTCTGGTGTTCTCTCAGGCACCGGCCCGTCGCCATCGGTGAAGTAGACCAATAGATCGGGACGAATGCGGTCAAGAATCTCCGGTTCGAATGGTGGGCGAAGATCCGTCCCGCCGCGGCCCGTGATCGTTTGCAACGGTCCCCTCAGGGGATAGGTGTCGCGAATCTTCTTGTCGCATTGGATGACGGTCACTCTCGCCTTTCTCTGAAGGAAGTCGAGTTCGCGGCGGACACGCTCGAAATGTCTTCGTTGCATTGAACTGCTGGTATCGATGGCAACCAGAACGTGCGGTTGTTCGGGCCGGCATGTCATTCCTGGTAGCACGCCAATGCGTTCAGGCACTCGACGCGGTGGGCGATGAAACGTTGCCTGACGCCGAATGCGGTTGCCGACGCTATTCGATAGATGGCGTTCCCAGCGGATCGGAACGATGGGGTCCAATGTCGCTTCGATTTCTCGCATCACTTCGCCACGGTCGAGTTGTCCCGCACCTCGCATGAGTTGTCGGAGACTCTCGGGATCATTTCCTCGTCGAAGTTGTCCCATCAAGACTTGGCGGATGTTCTGCTGTTCGGTCTCGCTCGCTTCGTTCTCGGCATCGGCTTTCCACAAGGCGTGGGTATCGAGAGTCTTTGCGAGGTCTTCAAGGTCATTGCGTTCTGCGAGTCGGTGATAGCGCGTGATCGTGTCTTCCAGGGGCGGCAGATCTGGAAACTGCTTCAGAAGCAAGGGTGATCCGGGTAGACGCTCGGGGACATGCTCGTTGACGGTGATTTCCTCAGCGATGGTCAACGCTTGATGGTTTGGGTATTTCGAATGGTCGATTCGAGGATGCCCGAATACCATGTGATTCAGTTCGTGATGGATCACGCCTTCAAGTTCCTCGTCGTCGCATTCGGAAACGAAGTTTGGGCTGAAGAAAAAGCGTGGTGTCCCCCTGCGAAGCATCACGGCCATCGTTCCAACGGAAGCGAGCGGTTTCCAATGGTCGTCGGATAGCCATTCGGCGTGATAGGGGTAGCGGATGAGCATGCGGCGAAGAGCGTCTTGCATGCGATTCAAAGCGACGTTTGGATTGGCAATCATTTTGGCTCACACACAAGAAAAGGTTCGCAGCAGAAACTTCATGGTTGGATAGGGTGTCAATGGTCCAGTTCGAACCGCAACGAATCGTCGCGGGCCGAACTGGTCCAGACCGGTTTGCCGCCATGAATGCGACAAGACAACGGAAGTTATGATCAGGCGGCAAGCGGTTCGCACTTTCGATCGGCAAGCCATTGCCGCATCTCAAGATTGAGGTCACCTGGAAGATCTCCCATGAACTCACGCAGGTTGCAAAGCTTCGCATGGTCATCTGAGAGGTTTTCCAAACGCTGCTGTTGATCGAGATGTCGTTGCAACGACTGCATGGATGCGCGAACCAAGTCGAGTTGGCTCGAGGACGCCCAGCCAAGCACACGGGATTGAACGCACGCGTAGTCGTCGAGCACTTCGACCGGCAGCAGCGGCGCGTCACCACCGTTAAGGAATTGGCAAAACGCGATGGCCCATGTTTCGCCGAGCAAGCCGGCGGCCGCTACCAGCAGGATCTCCGGGTCGCGCGCACCGGCTTCCCAAGCGTGAACTTGCTTGCTCAGGTAGGTCAAGGCACGCGGGTTGGTCTCGCCTGATGCAAAGATTCCAGGGCTCTGTTCGGCGAACTCAATCACCTTCTCGTGGATGTATCCCTGGTCGCGTGCCCAATAGGCCCACTGTTCGGCGTCGGCGCTGAACTCTATTTGCACAAACCGCGCGAGCAATGCGGGGTCGAGTTCATCGACATGATAGTCCGCACCACCCGGGTTGATGGCGGCCATCGGAATCCAGCCCGGTGGAAGCACGTAATCATTCAGTCTCCGTTCCGTGAGCAGTTGCAAGCAGGGAGCGATCATGTAGCGCGGGGCGCGGTTGATTTCCTCGATCGTAAACAGTCCTGATCCTTCACTTGGCAAGAACGATGGCGGCGCAAATCGCGTCCGTCCCGCATCGTCGACGTAAGGTATCCCGATCAGATCCGAAGGCTCCATGAGTGACAGATCTCGAGAGATGAAGCCGATCCCTAGAGTGTCGGCCGCTGCTTTGAAGAGTTCCGATTTTCCGATTCCATGCTTTCCTCGCAAGAGCATCGGTTGGTTTGCGGCAACGCATTGGGCGATCAAGTCAACGATTTTGCGTCCGCCAGAAACAGGTCGCGTCGACATAAGATTCCTCACCGTGATTAGGTACGAAAGTCGATTGGCGATCGGATGAGTTAGCATGCGATCGAACAATCTCGTTTAGGAATCGGGAGCCTATCAGAGATGTTTCCGTTGTCTGCGTGAGCGGAATGGAAGTTGCTGCGGCTCACCAATTGACGACACAAATCACCGGTAACTCCGCTGCAGCTGTTCTTGGGGCAGGTAACTCTCCGTTAGGCGGCGTTGCAATTGTGATCTCGCCCGGCAGACTGTGGGCGTGCTCCCACATAGCGTGGTTGACCGCCGATTCTCGCAGTGCGACGGTAGCTGCGTCGCACGATTCACTTTGAATCGTGATGCGGTGGTGGTGGCCCGCGATACCCCTCGAAGCGGGAGGCCTAACGCTGCAACTGGGCGTTGCTCAGGTTCCGTGGAGCAAAGTCTGGTCGAACATTTCCTCGATCACCAGGTAAATGTGACATGACGGACGTTAGCGCTGAGCGAATCGCCGAGAAACTTTTCACGAAGTCCGATCTCGACGAGACGCAGCAGTATGAATTGATGGCTTTCGCAGTAGCCCAGCTCTGCACCGGTACACGCCCCAGCAAGATCTATCGAATGATGGTCGAGGCGTTTCCGGAGTTGCAGGGCCAGCTCAATCGCGAAACGCCAATGAATCTGATACTCCTTGCAGCAAGCAAAGGGTATTTAGAATTTCAAGCGCCATTCAAGAACCAACTTGGATGGATGCTAGCTCACGAATCGGGTTGGGCTGATGGCTCGATTGCGGTCGTGCATTCTCGCGAACTCGAGCATCTAGCACGAGAAACTGCAAAGGAGTTGCTGAAACAAATTCGCCAATTTCGCACCTTTGGCAACCTGCGAACCGTCCACATTGGATTCGCAGGTGGCCGATTATTGCGGTTGGTAGCGAAGAATCTGGCCGACCTTCTGCAAACACCCTCGCCGCAGAATCCGGACAAGCTCGTTTTTCACGCGATGGTCGCGGCATTCAATGAGAATGATTTTGAAAGCGACCCCAACAACTTCATCACTTACTTCCTGCAAAAACCGATGCCGATTGACATCAGTTTTATTCCAATTGCGGCGCCCGGCATTGTGGAAGTCAAGCATCGCAAGGAGCTTCGGAAGTTTCGTGAGATTGAAGGTGTTTATAAGGCGGCCAGGAAGCTCAACATTATCGTGTCCAGTGGTGGTGACTGGGCGGACGCACATTCGACGACTCAGCGTTATTTGCAGGAGGTCGATCAGAGTGACGTCGACGCCCTTCGTGAGTATCCCGCAATCGGCGATCTGCTTTGGCAACCCATTTCGGCGGAAGGGCCGATTGATATGGATGGTGGTGATTTTACGTTTCGGCCGAACACATTGGTCGATCTGAGCGAGATCCCTTCTGCAATCGAGGAGCGGGGCCTTCGCGTGCTCTTGGCGCTCGGTACTTGCGGGCGATGCGGCAAGCCAAAAGGAAACTTGTTGAACACGATCTTGGGGCTTGATCAGCAGTTAGTGACGGATGTGGTCACCAATTCGCCGACGGCGTATGACGCGCTCAAACTGCGATGGAATGCTTCCCCGCCGAACGTTCGAAAGACGAAGTAGTCGGAGCGACAGATCTGGGTGAATCGAAGGTGGCGTCAGGGAAACCTGACGCCGCCTTTTTCGTTTTGAATGGCCGCGGAGCCTGGCTATCAGTTTAGTTTAAAAGGGTTCTCGGCCGCTTGCACTTGATCAACGTGTTTGCGGTCTTCGGCCGACAGTTTGTCCAGCGGAATCGAGAGTGTCCGGCCGTCGGCACGTTTCAAGTTCACATTGCCATCGACCAGGCCGATGAACACGCCTTGGACTTTGAAACGCCCCGTCGCGTCGGTCCAAGTACGCGGATCATCGGAAGCGCCGGTGGCGTTCGCAACCGGCATTGATTGGGGGCGATCAGGTTGGGCAAGTTCCGCTGGAGCAAGTTGCAGGTAGCGGCGAGACACTGTCGTGAGATCTCTTTCCTTTCCCCAAGATAGGAATGAAATTTCAACCTGCCCGTCCTCCAGTAGCTGCTTTACCTTGGCCGCGCGCCAGAACGTGCCGCGACGTGGATGTTGTGCTTGCAGAACTTGTCCGACAAAGAGTGGTGTGGTTGATTCCACGACTCGTTCGGTAGAGCCGACCGGGCCTGGGCCCTGATAGGCTTTTTCAAGCTTCTTGCGCTGTGCGTATTCGGGAGACCATTTCGACATCGCTTTGTGAGCAGCGTTTGCGACATTCCGATCAGCAGACGCGAGGTGTGGTTCGATCGCGGCAGCAATCTGTGGGTCTGGTTCACTTAACGATTTCTGAGCAAGACTGTCCAGTTTGGCTCGAAGGCTCGCCGCGTCACCTGATGCCAAGGCTTTGAGCATGGATTCGGATTCTTCGGCAGTCAGAGGCGTTTCGGCCAACGCCTTCTTCTCAGCGGCCGCCTTGGCCATCTGCTCCGCCTTGAGCTTGGCCGCGGTTTCAAGTTCCGCGATCTTTTCTTGCGAAACACGGTCGAATTTAAGGCTGATTGGGATCGTGGTCGTCGTGTTGTCTTTCGTCACCTTCAAGCTGAACGACATGTCGCCTGCAACCGGGACCTGTTGCCGGGGATCGAAGGTCCAAGTTCCGTCACCGACCATTTCAAAAGATGCCTTGTCTCCGACTGGTGGTGTGAACAGCCGATAGGTCTTCGATACGACGATCTCATCGGCGGTTGAGCTCTTGATGACATAGGTTGTGACCTCACCTGCGGACTGAACGCTCTTTTTGGAGTTGGAGTTGCCAAACGGACTCATCGGTCCGAACCTACCGAACGGACCCTGGTCATCGTCCTTCTCCGTGATTGCGACGCCGCTATCGCTAGTCCACTGACCTTGGTCCGCGTCGGGGAGCGTTTCGAAAGGGATCAGCGAAACATTCCCGAGCAGATAGGGAAGTTGTGAGTCGCCATCCATCGCAAGAGTTTGGCCACTTGAGGTGATCGTCAGCCGATTCGTCGTCTTAGTTTTGCCGGTGAAGGTCGGACGCGAAAACGGGCTGGGAAACGACGGGCCAAAGCCACGAGGTCCAAACGGTCCAAAGACCCCTCGATTTCGCTGCTTGAACTTTTTGGATTCCGACAGACCGCCGCGATAGGTCACGGTCGCTTGAGCATCAGTGGCTTCATTCACCTCGTAATGAATCATGCCTTTGTACGTAATGGTTTCGTCACCTGCCTCGACGACGACTTCCATCTGGTAGGAGAATTTCTGACCCTCATCCCAGCGATAAACCATCGTTTCCGCGGTTGCCGAGCGACCGTTCAAGAGGCACGCGACGACGCAAATGGTCGCGAATAAAAAGGGCTTCAGCTGAGAGAAGTTAGGCATTGCATGGTTCGATGGAGTGGAAGCGATCTCGGTCCGCATTTATCGCCGTCGATGATATCCGCTTCCGGATCGATGGTCCACGAAATCTAGGACCGCTTTCGACGCTTCGTCATCAGTGGTACCGCGTTGCGATGGTAGCCGACAGGAATCGAGAAGCACCGACTGCCTCAGATCCGATCAAAGGCGTGAGGTATCGCGGCGCCGAGCATTTCAGCGCCGAGCTTGCGGCGCCGAGCATTGCGGCGCCGAGCATTGCGGCGCCGAGCATTGCGGCGCCGAGCATTGCAGTGTGGCGCGCGACATCAGTGCGGTGAACAGCTTCCCCGCACCTTAGAAGCCACCTGATCCCGGTCCGCCTGGGAATCCACCACCGGGTCCACCTGGGCCGCCAGGTCCAGGTCCTGCACCTCCAGGTCCCAGCCCACCTGGGAATCCACCACCGGATCCCC